>NZ_RCVK01000192.1:0-77134 GCF_003667485.1 Micromonospora sp. BL1 | reverse complement strand
GGGCGGACGGTGCGGAGCGGGCTACCGTGGGCGGTATGCAGAACAGGCGCAGCATCACCGCCGCGGCCGCGCGAGCTTCCCGCTCGCCGGTTGCCGCCGCCTGACCTGCCCCACACCCACGCCGGCGACCGGAAACGGTCCGCCGGCGTCGTCGTGTCGACGCCAACGCGCGCGGCGGGCCGTCCGGTCACCCGTACCCGGAAGGCACCCGCCATGACGCCCGACGAGATCATCAGGACGTTCCTCGACCACTACCACCGGCACGGCCATCAGGACGCGCCGGAGAGTTCACTGGTCCCGCCACCCGGCGACCCGGTGCTGTTCACCACGTCCGGCATGCACCCGCTCACGCCGTACCTGCTGGGGCGCCCGCACCCGGGCGGACGGCGACTGGCGAACGTGCAGCGGTGCCTGCGCACGACGGACCTGGACGAGGTGGGCGACGACACCCACCTGACCGTGTTCCAGATGCTCGGCTCGTGGTCGCTCGGCGACTACGACATCGCGACCAGCCTGCGCTGGGGCTTCGAGCTGCTCACCGGCGGGTTCGGCATCCCGGTGGAGAGGCTGCACGCCACCGTCTTCGGTGGCGGCAACGGTGAAGGGCCGGACGACACCGCGCGGGACACCTGGACCGGGCTCGGCGTGCCGGTGGAGGCGCTGGGCGAGGACAACTGGTGGTCCAACGGCCCGACCGGCCCCTGCGGACCGGACTCGGAGATCTTCGTGTGGACCGGCGACGGCCCGCCCACCGGCACACCCAGCACGGATGCGCGGTGGGTGGAGGTGTGGAACCACGTGCAGATGCGCTACCACCGGCACCCGGACGGCCGGCTCACGCCGCTGCCGGTGTCCAGCATCGACACCGGCATGGGCCTGGAGCGGCTGGAGATGGTGCTGCGCGGCGACCGTTCCGTGTTCACCGGCGACGGGCTGCGCCGGTGGGTGGACGAGGTGGGCACCTGGGGGCTGCGCGGCACGGACCTGCGCGTGGTCTCCGACCACCTGCGGTCCGCGGTGGTCGTGCTCGGTGACGGGGTACGCCCCGGCAACACCGGGCGCGGGTACGTGCTGCGGCGGGTGCTGCGCCGCGCGCTCACAGTGCTGTGGCGCGACGACCCGGCGCGCACCGTGGACGACCTGCCGCCGGAGCTGTACGCGGACACGCTGCGCCGGTTCCGCCGGCCGGTCGATCCGGGAACACCGGGCGCGCAGCCGGTCGACGTCGGCTCGCTGCACGCGACGCTCGTGGACGAGGAACGTCGCTTCCGGGGGCTGCTGCGACGCGGACGGCCGCTCGTCGACCGGGTACGGTCGCGCGGGCCGCTGACCGAGCGCGACTACCACTGGCTGCACGACACCCACGGGCTGCCCCGCGACCTGGTCGACGGCCTGCTCGCCGAGGCGAGCTGAGCGGCGGCCGGGCGAGCAGCGGCCAGGACGGCCGGGTGAGCAGCCGCCAGGATGGCCGCCGGTTGAGCAGGGGCCAGGTCAGCGGCGACGGCTGAGCGGTGGCCGCCCGGCCGGGCCGGTGCCAGACTCGGAGGCGGACGCCACGCGAGGGAAGCGGACGCCGCCGCGAGGAGAGGGCTGCCGATGACCGAGGTTCGGCCGGACGAGGAGACGGTGCCGCTGCTCGGCGCCGAGGTGCGCATCGCCGACGCGGCCGGACTGCTCGCCGCCGCCACCGACGGGCCGGTGGAGTTGCTGGTCGACGGCGACTTCCCGGCCCCGGTGCGGGAAGTGCGCTGCACCGTGCGCACCGACGTCGCGGACGGGCAGCCGGTGCACCGCTTCGAGGCGTACCTGCGGGTGGAGAACACACCGGCGGGCCTGCTCGCCCTCGGTCTGGCCGGGCCGGTCGGCGTGCTGCTCGCCGAACGGCTGGCCGCGCGCGGCGGCGACGGCCCGGCCGCCGCGGTGGGCCGGATGGCCGCGGAGGCCGGGCGGCGGATCTGGCCGCGACCGGTCGCCACACTCGCTGCGCCGCCCGGCGACGAGGCCGGCCGGGAGGTGCTGCGCACGGCCCGGGAAGCCGGGCTGCGGCCTCGCGTCGACCAGGACACCGGCACGGTACGCATCCGCGCCGACGTGCCCAGCGCCGAGGCGGGACCGGCGCACCTGCGGGCGATGCTGGGCCTGCTGCTCCAGGCCGTACGCGAGTTGTCCGGCGACAGCGAGGAGCCGGCCGTGCTGCGCGGACGGACGTACCTCGTGGGACGGCGACCGGTGACGGCGGCCGGGCCGCGCAGCGCGGCGGTGACCCTCGACCAGGTCGGCGGCCTGTCCGACGTGGTCGCGCGGTTCCGCGAGGTGGCGGTGTCGTTCCGGCACCCGGCGGCGATGGCCCGTTGGGGCGCGCGCCGGCCGCAGGGCATCCTGATGTACGGCCCGCCGGGCACCGGCAAGACCATGCTGGCCCGGGCCCTGGCGAACGAGGTCGGCGCGGACTTCGTGGAGATCCGTACCCCGGAGATCCTGGACAAGTACCTCGGCGGCTCGGAACGCAACATCAAGCGCATCTTCCGGGAGGCGCGCCGCTACCGGCGGCCCACGGTGATGCTGTTCGACGAGTTCGACTCGATCATCAGCTACGCCGGGGCGGGCGGCGACGCGGCCAGCCAGGCGGTCAACGCGGTAGCGGGCATCTTCAAGCAGGAGATGAACACGCTGTTCGAGGAGAACCCCGACGTCATCGTGGTCGCCACGACCAACTTCCCGCAGCGCGTGGACGCGTCGCTGATCCGCTCCGGCCGCTTCGACCTGAAGATCGCCATTCCGGCGCCGGACGAGACCGGACGCGCCGAGATCCTCACCAAGATGGTCCGCGAGCTGATCGAACGGCACGAGCGGCCGGGTTTCAAGATGTTCGCCGACGACGTCGACCCGGCCGCCCTCGCCGCCGACACGGCCGGGCTGACCGGCGCGGACCTGCGGGAGGCGCTGCGCCGGGTGCAACTCGCCAAGGCGCTCCGGGAGGCGGCGGAGGGTGCGCCACCGGCTCCGATCGGTCAGGATGACCTGCGGGAGGCCGTCGCCGGGTTGCGCCGCGGCTGACCGGAAGGAGTCCACGTTGTCCTCGTCCGATCTGCTGCTGTCCCGCCGTGACCTCGCGTTCCTGCTGCACGACTGGCTGGACGTGGCGCGGCTGACCGAGCGGCCCCGCTACGCCGAGCACACCCGCGAGACCGTCGACGAGGTGCTGGACCTCGCCGCCCGGGTCGCCGCCGAACGCTTCGCCCCGCACAACCGGGCCGCCGACACCGGCGAACCCACGTTCGACGGGCAGCGCGTGCGGACCATCCCGCAGGTCAAGGCCGCACTGGAGGCGTTCGCCGAGACCGGGCTGCTCGCCGCCACCATGGACGAGTCGGTGGGCGGGCTGCAACTGCCGCACACGGTGGCCGCCGCCGCGTTCGCCTGGTTCCAGGCCGCGAACGTGGGCACGTCGGCGTATCCGATGCTCACCCTCGGCAACGCCAACCTGCTGCTCGCCCACGGCAGCGCCGAGCAGATCGACACCTGGGTACGCCCGATGGTCGAGGGCCGGTTCTTCGGCACCATGTGCCTGTCCGAACCGCAGGCCGGCAGCTCCCTGACCGACCTCACCACGCGCGCCGAGCCGCAGGACGACGGCACGTACCGGATCGTCGGCACCAAGATGTGGATCTCCGGCGGTGACCACGAGCTGGCCGAGAACATCGTCCACCTGGTGCTGGCCCGCATCCCCGGCGCGCCGGCCGGCGTGAAGGGCCTGTCGCTGTTCATCGTGCCGAAGGTGCTGCTCGACGACGACGGCAACCTCGGGCCGCGCAACGACGTGGTGCTGGTCGGGCTCAACCACAAGCTCGGCTACCGGGGCACCACCAACACGCTGCTGAACTTCGGCGAGGGCGTGCACCGGCCGTACGGGCGGGCCGGGGCGGTCGGCTACCTGGTGGGCCAACCGCACCAGGGGCTCGCGGTGATGTTCCACATGATGAACGAGGCGCGCATCGGCATCGGCGCGGGCGCCACAGCGCTCGGCTACACCGCGTACCTGAAGTCCGTCGCGTACGCCCGGCAACGCCCGCAGGGCCGCCCGGTCGCCGACAAGGACCCCACCACGCCGCAGGTGCCGATCGTGGCCCACCCCGACGTACGCCGGATGCTGCTGGCCCAGAAGAGCTACGTGGAGGGCGCGCTCGCGCTGGTGCTCTACTGCGGACGGCTGCTCGACGAGCAGAAGACCGCGCCCGCCGAGGCCGACCGCGAGCGGGCGCGGCTGCTGCTGGACCTGCTCACCCCGATCACCAAGAGCTGGCCGGCGCAGTGGTGCCTGGCCGCCAACGACCTGGCCATCCAGGTGCACGGCGGGTACGGCTACACCCGCGACTACGACGTCGAGCAGCACTGGCGCGACAACCGGCTCAACGCCATCCACGAGGGCACCCACGGCATCCAGGCGCTGGACCTGCTCGGTCGCAAGGTCACCATGCGCGACGGCGCCGCGCTGGAACTGCTGCTGGAGACCATCCGCGGCACCGTCACCCGGGCGTGGAAGGCGGAGGGGTTCGCCTCGGAGCTGGCCGGTCAGCTCGGCGCGGCGGTGGACCGGGTCGCCGTGGTGACGCGGCGGTTGTGGGCGCCCGGCGACCCGGAGCTGGCGCTGGCGAACGCCTCGGTGTACCTGGAGGCGGTCGGACACGTGGTGATCGCGTGGATGTGGCTGGAACAGGTGCTGGTGGTGGAGGCGCTGGGGACGCCGGAGGGGGTCGAGGGGGAGTTCCTGGCGGGGAAGAGGCAGGCGGCGCGGTACTTCTACCGGTGGGAGTTGCCGAAGGTGGGGCCGCAGTTCGACCTGCTGGAAGGACTGGACCGGACCACGCTGGACATGCGCGAGAGCTGGTTCTGAGGATGCGGCTATTCATGCCGGTTTTGGCGCATCTCATGCTCGACAGGACAAGTCGGATAAAGATCTACTCCAGAACGGAGTCTGCGCAAACTTTGTCTGACATCTGACATTGTCGAGACTGCTTGATCGCTGCGGTTGCTAGCCTAGTTGACCAGTTCGACAAGACGCCCGCAACGGCAAGAAAGCTGGGAGATGTCGATCAATCAGCGAACCTTTGAGGCGTTCCTAGGCGGAAATCGCAATAAGCGCGACGTCGCGGCGGCCCTGACTGCTGGCGGTCTTTCTATTGAATATGTCAAGGAGACCTCCAACCCTCGGGTCTGGGGATACTTTGTAAAGCTGTCAGATCAGTTGCAAGCCGCACTCGGCGAGACGAGAGAGGTGCTCGTGCTCGTCGCAGAGTACGATCTGCTGCAGGCAAGCGAGGTGGACAATGCAACTGACATCATCAAGGCGCATGGTGTCAGGCTCAGTCGCTCGGTCAGCATCATCATAACTGATGACCGGCGAACGGGTTACAAAGTAAAAGAGATAAGCGACGACAGTGGGACCCTCTTCGTCGGATTCAGTCTCGACAGGATTCGAAAATGTAAGCCACACGGGGATCAGGACTTTCGCGCGTTGCTGCAGGCCCAGGCGTATGCCCGTGACCTCTATGACCTGCCTGGGGCGGTGACCAAGACCCAGGATTTCTTCGGACGCCGACGGTTGCTCGAGCGACTGCGGCAAGAGATTACCTCAGGCGGTGGGCATCAGGGGATATTCGGCCTTCGAAAAATCGGCAAGACCTCGCTGGTAAATCGACTGGCCCAGCTGGTTCGTGAAGACGGACGTTGCTTCGTTGCTCAGATCGACTTACAACGGGCAGCAGCAATTCGCCCGGACTCTGATTATGTCCTATGGTCGATTGGGCAGGCGATTTACGATTCTCATCGACATGTCCGCGACGTGCGAGGATTCCGCCTTTTCGGCCAATACGGTTTATTCTCTGATATCGATGATGCATCGTCGGTCTATGAACTCTTCGATCACGATCTGCGGCTGTTGCTCTCGAGTCGGCGACGCAGGGTAGCGATATTTCTTGACGAGATTGAGCGTATCCTCCCGCCGGAGGCGACCGACTCAGCTCAGAAGTCTTTCGTTCAGATATGGCGAATCTTGAGAGGGCTCGACCAGCAGTATCCTGGGCGACTTTCCTTCACCATCTCAGGTACCAACCCTAAATGTGTTGAAGATGCAAAGGTCGGTCCTGAGGACAATCCCATTTATAACTACTTCACTCGCGAGTATCTTAAGCCGCTGGGGGTTGAGGAAGCGTACGATCTTCTGACGACGATCGGTGGTCGAGTGGGCCTTGCATGGGAAACCCCTGCATTATCCGCCAGCTATGCACAGACCGGTGGGCATCCCGCCCTTCTGCGCGCGCTTGGCTCCGCCGCTCACAATAAGAACCCGAATCGGCATCAGATTATCAAAATATTGGAACGTGACATCCGCAGCCTCTCGCAAGACCTCCTAATCGAAAGTTCTCCGCTACTTGCGCAGCTTGTTTCGACGCTGAAGGATGAGTATAAAGACGAGTACTTCCTGTTGACGCTCCTTGCGGAGGGCAAGGTTCAGGAGTTTGCAGAGTGGGCTCGACTCGCTCCTGCTGACGTAGCGCACCTCGTTGGGTACGGTATTTGCCGCGATCCCCATACCGCGCCCAGCCTATGCATTAGCCTTCTGCAGACTTACCTACAACGGCAGCTTGCGGAGTCAGGCCGCCCCAGTACTGCGCTTCCATACGGCCATCTTCTCAAGTCAGGGGATAAGGTTGGTGATTACACTGTGGCTCACGCTGTTGGCGCGCCGGGTGGTTTCGCAACCGTTTATAAGGCTCGGGATGATGGAGGGAAAGTCGTTGCGCTCAAGGTAGTACGCAACGGCAAGCTCAGCAGTGTTCAGCGAGAGCTCGACATTCTGCAATCCTTGAATCACCCCAATATCGTTCGCATCCTAGATGCGGGAGATATCCCGTCGGGGGATCCATATCTAGTCATGGAGTATATAGAGGGGCCAACGCTGCGAAACTTCTGTGAGGCTTCAACTAGGCCGGATGAGCATATGCTTCTGAAGTGGGCTGTGGCTCTGTTGGAGGCGCTTGAGCGCATGCACCCACGCCCGGCGGCAGTCGATGAACTCCGCAAGCGACATGACGAGTTGGATGGCGATGTTGCGCAGGCGATCTTCGAAGCGCAGCACGGCGTAGTTCATCGAGACATTAAGCCAGACAACGTTATGCTAAGTAAGAGTAAGGGTCCTGTCCTGATTGACTTCAACATATCGGTGCGGGCTGGCTCCCCCGTTAAGACGATGTCGGCCACTGTTCACTATCTGCCTCCTGGTTTCGTCCTTGGAAATTGGACACACGAGGTAGATCTGTATCAACTCGGTGTGACTTTATTGCAGCTTGCCGCAGGCGCGGAGATCGGTCGGGCGACCTTAACTGACCTGCGGCTGACTGCAGCGAACAACTTGAGTGCAAGAGGGCTTAAATTGATAGATAGGCTCCTCTCATTTCAGCAGCCCGATGGCTATCGAGTCACGAGCGAGGCGCTTCGCGATGCCAGGACCGCTCTTGGGGCAGTTGCACGCACCACCTGATCCTGGACGGTCCCGCCGTACCGGAGTCTAGTTCGATCTCAAGCGAATGTTCGAACGGGGGTTCCTAGGGCAATAATGTACCCGCGCCTAGAGTGATTCTTGGAAAGCTGCTTCCTAGCGGCATGCCCGTCGAAGATGGCCGATGGTGAGGCGGTCAACCAGGTGCCGGAACAGTACGACGCCTCGCCAGTGCTGCTCGGGGTTGCGTGAGGCCGACGGGTGCCGTCACCACCAGAGCCACTGCGCACCGTGTCGGTGTTGCCGGGTGGTCGGGGCGGTGTCGACCCCCCCGTTATCGCGATGCTCCTTCCCGGCGTTGCGGCATGCAACTCTCGCGGCCTGGCGCTCCCTGCTGGTCCAGACGGCGTTGACGAACCAGCGCGGTGGGCCTCCGCCGCCGACCAGCGACCGCAGGCCGATTCGTGGGAAATGCGGAACATCTTTGTCTGTACGAGACATGGTCGCCCCTTCGGGGCCGCGGGCGCGGCCACCTAACGGGGGTGGAGCGCCGCGCTGATCCTCGTCGTCGAGCCGATGATCATGCCCACAGGATAGGTGAGTCCGGCGCCGATGAAGGTGGGCTGTCGCAGGTAGAACCAGTGATGCACCACGTTGACGAGGATCAACCGGTCCGCAGTCACACGCTCGGCCATCGCCCATCTCCTCAAACGCCATCGCGCCGCATTCGTACGCCTGATGTCGTCCTACCGTACTTGTTCCTGACGATCAGGCGGCGCCACGCTCGCTGACCGGCCGGCGGCGCAGGCTCGGGTTCAGCAGGGCCGGGGGCAGGTAGGCCTGGTCGAGCCGGGTGACATCGGTGCCGGGCGCGACGATCTCGTCGATCCGGTCGAGGATCTCGTCGGTGAGCGTGACGTCGACGCCGGCGAGCAGGTCGTCGAGGTGCTCCATCGTGCGCGGGCCCAGGATCGCGCTGGTCACACCGGGGTGTGCGATGGCGAACGCCATGGCGAGGTGGGTCAACGGCATGCCTGCCTCGTCGGCGAGCGGGACGAGCTGTTCGACGACGTCGACCCGGCGCTCGTCGGTGAGGTGCTTGGAGAAGCGGGCGCGGCGCAGGTCGTTCTGCTCGCCCTTGCGGACCCGGCCGGTGAGCATTCCCTGCCCGAGCGGGCCCCACACCAGCGTGCCCATCCCGTAGCGCTGCGCGGCCGGCAGCACCTCGCTCTCGATGCTGCGGTTGAGGATCGAGTAGGGCGGCTGCTCGGTGTGGAAGCGTTCCAGCCCGCGTCGTTCGGCGACCCACTGTGCCTCGATCATGTCGGATGCGGGCATCGTGGACGACCCGATCGCCCGGACCTTGCCACTGCGGATCAGGTCGGAGAGAGCGGAGAGCGTCTCCTCGATGTCGGTGTCGGGGTCCGGACGCTGGATCTGGTAGAGGTCGATGTGGTCGGTCTGCAGGCGGCGCAGGGAGCTCTCGACCGCGGTCATGATCCAGCGGCGGGATGCGCCTCGCTGGTTGGGGTCGGTGGCCGCGGTTGCGCCCGGCGTCCGGGGCAGCGTGTTCAGCCTCGGAAGGCCCACCTTGGTCGCGAGGACGACGTTGTCCCGGCGTCCCTTGAGGGCCCGGCCCACGATCTCCTCCGAGTCGCCGTACGCATCGGCGGTGTCGACGACGTTGATGCCCGCGTCCAGCGCCTTGTGAATGACCTTGATCGAGTCGTCAGGATCGGGGTTCCCGATCACCGTGGCGAACATCAGCGTGCCGAGCGCGTACGGGCTGACCTTGATGCCCGTCCGCCCCAGGGTGCGGTACTGCATGAGCGTCTCCCTGCGGTATCGTCGTATGCGGAATGTCTTTCCGGAACTATACGGAAAACCTTTCCGGAAAAGCAAGGGAGGCGTAGCTGTGCCCGACGACACACCAGACTTCGTTGTTCGCGCCCCGCGTCGGAAGCGCACTGACGCACGCCGCAACATCGAGTCCCTGCTCGAAGCGGCGAAGACGGTCTTCAGCAGCGTCGGCGTCGACGCCCCCGCCAAAGAGATCACCGATCTGGCCGGCGTCGGCGTCGGCACGCTCTACCGGCACTTCCCGCAGCGCTCCGACCTGATCAAGGCCGTCATCGAACGCGAGATCGACGCCTGCGCCGACGCGGCCCCGGCGCTGGCCGCCGCGCACGAGCCGGGGGTCGCCCTCGCGAAGTGGCTCGATCGGTTCACCGCGTTCGTCGCGACCAAACGCGGCTTCGCCGCGGCCCTGCACTCCGGCGATCCGGCGTTCGACGGCCTGCCCGGATATCTCATGCAGAAGCTGGGACCGGCCCTCGAGGCCTTGCTCGAAGCCGCGACAGCCAGCGGCGAGGTCCGAGCCAAGATCAGTGCCCAGGATCTGCTGTACGCGGTGGCGAAACTCTGTGCGCCCATGCCCAACGAGGATCCCGACTACGGCCGGCGCATGGTCGCGCTCCTCGTTGACGGACTACGGTCCGGCGAATCCCCGCACTGACGTATTCACCGTCGGCCGGCCATGCGTGAAGCACCACGGTGCGCTCCGTCCCGCAGCCGATGCTAGGTTCGCCCGCATGGCGGTGCAGATCACGGCCGGGCAGTTCCACGCGGCCGACGGTGTCGAGGACTGGCGCTGTCTCTACCACGTGGTCTCGGCGTATTTCCGCACCGGCTCGCTGACCAAGGGCATAGCGTTCGTCAACGAGGTCGGCCGGCTCGCCGGTGGCGCGGAGCAGCAGTACGTCAACATCGACCTGCGTCACGCCGGCGTCACCGTGTCCCTGTTGTCGCGCGACGTTGCGCTGGCCCGGCGCGTCTCGGCTGCCGCCAGGGACTTGGACATCCCCGCCGACCCGACCGCCGTGCAGCTCGTCAACGTCACCCTCGACGCCCTGGCCGGCGCGGACGTGCTGCCGTTCTGGCGGGCGCTGCTGGGTTACCGCCAGATCGATGACGACTATCTGGCCGACCCGGCGCGCCGAGGTCCGGGCTTCGGGGTGCAGCCGATGGATGCTCGGCGTCCACAACGCAACCGCATGCACCTCGATGTCGCCGTCCCACATGATCAGGCCGAGGCCCGCATCGCCGCCGCACTGGCTGCGGGTGGCCAGCTGGTCTCGGATGCGCACGCGCCGAAGTGGTGGATCTTGGCCGACGCCGAGGGCAACGAGGCGTGCGTCGCCACTTGGGTCGGCCGATGACAGCGGCCCAATGGCTTGACCGTCGGCCACACTCACGGCATGACAACGACGATCGTGCCGATAGCCATCGCCCATCCGGCGTTCGATCAGGTAGCTGCTCTGTTCGACGACTACCGGGTGCACTACGGCCAACCGTCAACCCCACAGATCACCCGCTCCTGGCTGCACGACCAGATCGCACAACAACGGATATCCGTCGCTGCCGCCGTCCGAGCTGACCGCGTCCGCGGCTTCATCACGGTCACGGTCACGCCGGCATCGCTCATGCTGGGCACCTCATGGTCGATCCGCGACCTCTACGTGGCCCCGCACCATCGCCGTAGCGGTGTCGCGAACGCCCTGCTCCAGCACGTCATCCGCAACGCCCGTGCCGCTGGCGTGCATCGCGTTTCACTCCAGACGGAGACCGACAACATCGCCGCCCTGACGCTCTACACCGACATCGGTTTCCAGCCCGTCACCGGCCTGGCACTACTCAACCTCACCTTCGATCCCGCCCGCCAGGACCCAGGAGACGCGGCCTGACTGTTCCACCACCCGGCCTCGATCGAGGACTTACAGGGATGGGGTCGCAGACACCTACCTCCGAGCCCTCCCATCGCGGTCCGCGACGACAGCATGCAGCGCACGCTCATCGGCAGGTGTGAAAGCTGGCGAGGGCTGGCGGCGTCCGGCGTCTATGCCGGGGCGGGCGGGTTCAGCCACGCCATCGGTGCGCTGGTCAGGGCGGCGTCGGCGAGGCGGTGAGCGGACGCTGTCTTGAGCGCCGCCCGCGAGCTGTCGATCCAGCGCTGAACGTCCGCGACTCCCTGGTGCCGGTACTCGACCGCTTGGACAAGGCACTCCAACTTGTCCGCGTCGCGGGCTACCACCGCCTCCAGGGTTTCGCCGGTCTCGTACTCCGCAACGGCAGCGTTGATCACGTCGGCAACGGCGGGCGGGCAATCGGCGACCTGGTCGGCGGTGACGGCGGTGTTGGGCGCAGCGGTGAGGTAGCGCTTGGCGATGTGCGGGATGTCGGTGATCCGGGTTTCCTGGGTGTCGTGCAGGACGCACAACATCGAGACCCGAGCCGGGTCTGCACCCTCCATGGCCGCGAGCATCATGCCGATGAGCGCCGTGCGGAACGAATGCTCGGCGATGGACTCGGGGTGCTTCACGCCTGCGAACCACCAGCCAGTGCGGGCGGCGCGCTTGAGCACGCCAGCTTCGAAGATGAAGCTCATGGCCCCTGCGGCGTCCTGGTCCTCGCTCATCTGCCCGTCCCTGTACCGGTGACTCCGTCAGCACGGAGGCTGTAGAGGATAGACGTTAGTTCTTGTCGTGACTGCCTGGATAGCCGGTCGGTGTCGAGCAGCATTGCACACCGGCCAGCCAGTGCTTGCCCGGTCGCGAGGTCGTCGTGGGTGAGGCCGCGCCTCGCCATGAGCAGTGCCCAGAGGTTGTGCACGTTGAGGTCGACAAACGGATGGCCGATGGTGAGGCGCTCGACCAGGTGCCGGAACAGCACGACTCCTCGCCAGTCGCCGAGAGCAGCCGGCATGAACGAGTCGTCGCGATGCCGGTACGGGATTTCACCGACCCAGTAGGCGGAGTAGTTGAGCGCGGCCCGCTCGCAGGCGTCGTCCGGGTGGGCGCGGGTGATGAAGTCTCTCAGCGGCTCGGGGTCTCCCTGGTTCGCGAGGGAAGTCACCATCGACCGCGTGTCGGGCCACAGCGGCGACCAGGTGTGGAAGCCGGTGATCCGACGAGCCGTCCGGCTGGTGCCTTCGGCGAGCCATGACGCAGATGCGCCTGTGGGATCCATGCCGGCAAGGAAGCAGGCTTGCCGGTGCAGCAGGACATCTCGCTCGCGCTCGGAGGTCGAGCGTTCGGCGAGCACGCGAATGCGTACGAAGAAGGCCCTCCTCTCGTCGGCGGGCAGGAGCGGGGCGGTCGCCACGGGGCCGCGTCGGCGGGGTGTGGGGACGCTCCGGATGAAGGTCGGAGTCTGTCCGAGAACGCTCCAAAGGATCAGGTCGGTCAGACGGTGCGTCAGCACCGACCAGCCGAGAGGTTGTTCGGCGATGGGAGAGTGGCCCGCGTCGTCCCGGAGGAGTGCCGCAAGGATGAGGTCTGCCTCGGCGGCATCGTCGAGAGCGGCCAGCAGCTTCGTGTTCGCTCCGAGCCGTCCGAGTCGCTGGCGAATCGCAACGGCCTGACCGAATGGCACGGCGGTGAACGGCCTGCGCCCCGACTCCCAGCTCTGAACGGTCACCCGGTCCACGTCCAGATGCGCGGCGAGTTGCTCTTGGGTGAGCGGCACGGATTCCCGAATGAGCTTCAGGAGGTAGCCCGTCACCTCGCCGCGTTGCGGCATGGAACTGCGGTGACCTGCCAACTGACATCCCTACGTTGACCGGTGGTCGACGTTTCGCCGGAAGCGGACCGCGAGGTGGCGTTCCTGATCGGCTCACTCGTACCGCTGGTGAGTCCAGTGATCGACGCCGTGATCGTAGCGTCGCAGTTACCGAACGTTCCAGATCCGGTCCGCGATTCGCGGCCCGGTCGAATTCCGCTGCCCTGCGGAGGAAACGGCGATGCGGGAGAGGACACCACCGTGGAGACGAGTCACCTACGACCAGTACGTGATCGCTGTTGCCTTGACGCTTGCGAGGCGGCACCGCCCGAAGTGGTCGTGGCGGAAGTGGCGGTGGGTGTGCCGGTGTGGTGCGGAGCTGCCGTGCCGCAACCGCCACCGCGTACCGATCAATCGCGGTCACTGGCCGTCGCAGGAGGACCAGTGAGAACTGCGGAACAGGCGATCCTGGCGGTGCACGTACGGGGTCTGGACGGGATGTGCGTGGGTTGTCGGCTGTGGTGGGCGCGGCTGACTCCGTACCCCTGCTGGCAGGTCGCGTGGGCGACCAGCCGGCAGGCGCGCGCGAGCGTCGCCCGCTTCCTGGGGGTGCGGGGGTGAGCACCCACGGGCCGGTGCTGCCGCTCTGGTCGTGCGGTGGGTGCGGTGCGCCGTGGCCGTGCGCGACGCGGCGGCGGGAGCTTCTTGCCGAGTACGAGGGTGCGCCGGTGTCGCTGGCGGTGTACCTGGGGGCGCAGTTGGTGCGGGCCACGGCGGACCTGAGCTGGGCGCCGGCCGGGACGTTGCACCGGCGGTTCCTGGGGTGGGTGCGGTGAGCGTGTTGCGGCCCGGCGACGAGAAGTTCCACTACAGCGACGGGTCGCACCGGTGGACGGCGCCGGATCCGGAGTACGACCAGGAGGTGTGGGAGGAGCAGGTCCGCCAGCACAAGCTGGGTCACCTGCGTAACGAGCGCCCAAGGGTACGCATCCGACGGATCGTTTGATTCCAGCCAGGTGCGAGACTGAGCGGGTGACTCACCCGCTCGCGCGCCGCGTCTACGACACCTGCCATCTCACCGGCCGGTTCGCTCTCCGCTCGGGGCAGGCCAGCGACGAGTACTTCGACAAGTACCTGTTCGAGGGCAAGCCGGAGTTGTTGCGCGAGGTCGCCGAGGTGATGGTGGCCCTGCTTCCGGAGTGCGACGTGTTGGCGGGGATGGAGATGGGCGGCATCCCGCTCGCCACGGTGATGTCGCAGCTGACGGGTCTGCCCACGGTCTTCGTGCGCAAGCAGGCCAAGGAGTACGGCACCGCGAAGGTGGCCGAGGGCGGGCCGGTGGACGGTCTGCGGGTCGTGGTGATCGAGGACGTCGTGACCACGGGAGGCGCGCTCCTGGCCTCGTGCGGACACCTGCGGTCCGTCGGTGCACAGGTGGAGACCGTGGTCTGCGCCATCGACCGCGAGCAGGGCGGCCGGGAGAACCTGGCGGCCGAAGGGCTGCGACTCCGCGCCGCCCTGACCCGCCGGGACCTGGAAGCCGCACTGACGGTGTGAGGCTCCGACGTACGTCCATTCCAGACGCAGGTACGTGTGGCCCCCATGCGGTAAGCCGGGCCTCCGCGCTGCCATGATGGCGAGGTGATCATCCGCGGATGCCTGGACGGCTACGAACCGCCGCTCCTGCGGTCGCCGACACCGGACGCCTTCGGTGTCGCCCAAGCCGATCTGAAGCCGATCGTCGACGTATCCCCGGACCGCTCGTCATCGACAGGCCTCGTTCGCCGGCTTGGTGCCGGACGCGACCAGTCGGACGTCAGATTCCATCGTGCGGGCAGGGTGTCACCGCACAGGGCGCACGTGAAGTCGTCATCCCGCACGATGTTGCGCTCACGGCAGGCGGGGCAACGACGGAAGATCACCCGGTCGGTCAATCGTCCAGGGTGGGGTACGCCGATTCGGTCAAGTGCCTTCGCCACAGCGGGCCAGCAGTCCGGATCGGGGCAGTAGCCGGTCGACTGGTTCGTCACCTCGCTGACGTGCCAGCCGCCACCGACCAGGGCAAACGCCATCTCACCTGCGGCGAGCACGTTCCGCCCACCCGCAAGGGCGATGTGCTCGCTTCGACGCGGCGCCAGTCTGAGCACGCCATCGAGATCCACGACGAAAGTGACCGGTTCGGCGAGGTCTTGACGGTCGCGCCCAGTCAGCCACTCGTCGAGGGAGGCGACCGAGTCCACGGCGACGGCGTCCACCGCGACCACCCGATCACGGAACTCGGCCGGCCCGACATAGGCGTACCGCCTCGTCTGTGCCACGGCGCGACGATATCGAACCTGGGACCGGACGCCGCTACTGCAATTCCGGCCTGCGGATGCGCCGAGTAGCACGCGCCTGGCCTCGTGTCGACACCTGCGGTCCGTCGGCGCGCAGGTCGAGACGGTGGCCTGCGCGACCGACCGCGAGCAGGGCGGGGCGGCCGTGAGACTGCCCTCCTCCGCCGGGCCTGGAAGCCTCATCGACGGCGTGAGGCTCGAACTCCACCCCCAGCGTGCCGGGTTACGGCGTGCGCTGGAACTGGGCCGGGCCGCTGCTGGCGTTGTACGAGTTCTTGGCGGCGACCACTGCGGCCTGGATGTGCTCGGGGTCGACGCCGTGGACGTTGAGCGGCGGGTGCAGACGCCGGACCAGTTCGGCCTCGATGTCCGACGGCTCGGGGTCCTCCGCCCAGGTCAGGCGCAGGTGCTCGTGCATCCAGGCGGTCAGCCGGGCCTCGTCCTCGGGGACCAGGACGACCCGGTCGGTCCAGGTCGTCCGGTAGCCCTCGGACACGAGGAGACCGGCCAGCGTGCGGCGCAGGGTCGAACTGCCCGAACGCCTCAGGTGGTTGCGCAGGATCCGGCCGCGCAGGCTGGTTGCCCGCCCGAGGTAGAGCATCCGCCACGACGGGTCGCTGTCGTTCGGCGGTCCGGGGAGGTCGGGGAGGACCGAGGGAGCAGCCCACCAGGCGTAGACGCCGCTGCCGCGGGCCAGCCGCTTGACGGCGACATCGAGTGCGACCGGTGCACCGGAGAGCAACCGCAGGGCCTCGTCGAGCCGGTCTTCGTCGGTCGGGACGTCGGCGGGTCGTCGTTCGGGGAAGGTCACCGGGGCCATCCTAGGCGCTTGGGGCATCGCGATCAGGCGGCAGGGCGACCGCCCGATCCGCGCAAGGCTCCGGGCTGCCGACAGGGGGTCGGCAGTCGACGCGCCGGCGGCACGGGGCGAGCCAGGACGCGCAGCGCCGACGAACGACGGTGTCCATGTCGGTAGTCTGACCGGGTGAACCATGACGCCGCGTCGATCCTGCGTGGCCTCGTGGCGAACCGTCGTCTCACCCCACGAGCGATCAGCCGTGCCTCTGGCCGAGCTGAATCGACGATCCGGCAGCTTCTCAGTGGTGCCGTCCCGCCAGAAGCCGACGTCCTCCACGACATCGCTCCCGCATTGCAGATGCCGGTGGCGGACCTCTTGGTGATCGCTGGTTTGCCTGTCGCGGATGTCCCCGCGAGGGAAGGGGCCTACGCGGCGAGCCAGGAGATCGGCAGCCTGGTGGCTGTCGCCAGCCGGCTCTCACCGCAGCAGGTGCGGCAGCTGATCACGCATGCGGAGGACCAGGTTGAGTGACCTCTCGCGACGTCCTCGACAGGCGGAGCCGAGGTGACCGAGGCGCCCGCGCGATCCGCGGCGGATCAGCGCACCTGATCTCGGCCGGCGCGTTCCTCGACTTCTACGCTCCGGATGCACGCCGGTCCCTGACCTGGCGCGACGCTTCGGTGACGCCCGAATGAATCTGGTGTCGGCGTTCGTACCGATCTGGATCCTCACCGCGGTCGGCTACGCGGCCTGTCGCTGGGGCCTGCTGGGCGAGGCGGCGGCGTCGGTGCTCGGCCGGTTCGTGTTCCATCTCGCGATGCCGGCCGCACTGTTCCTGGCCCTGGCGCGGATGCCGCTGTCCGGGTTCGCCGGCCGCTCGCTGCTCGCCTTCGGAGTGAGCACAGTCGCGGTGATCGGGCTCGGGTGGGCCGGCGCGAGCCGGCTGTTCGGTCGCGAGCCCGGCGAACGGCCGATCTGGGGCATGGCCGCCGGGTACGTGAACTCGGCGAACCTCGGCATCCCGATCGCCACGCAGGTTCTCGGCGACGTGTCGTTCCTGGCGGCGGTGATGCTGCTCCAGGTCCTGGTGGTGACGCCCGTGATCCTGGTCGCCCTGGACCGGCACAGCGACCCGGCCGGGCGGGTGCGGGTCCGCCGGATCGCCTCCCTGCCCGTACGCAATCCGGTGATCCTGGCGTCGCTGCTCGGTGTCGCGTGCTCGGCTGCCGGCCTGCGGCTGCCGTCGGCGGCCGCCGCGCCGCTCACCCTGCTGGCGGGTGCCGCGGTTCCGGCGGCCCTGGTCGCGCTCGGCGCGTCGCTGCACCGCACGGCGCCGTCGCGGCCAGAACCGGCCCAGACGGCCGGGCCGGCCGAGCTGGCCGCGATCAGCGCGCTGAAGCTCGTCGCGCAGCCGATCATCGCGTACGCGGCCGGACTGGCCCTGGACCTGTCCGCGCCGCAGTTGCTCGCCGTGGTGGTGTGCGCGGGCCTGCCGACGGCCCAGAACACGTTCATCTTCGCTCAGGAGTACGGCGTCGGTGAGGCGGTGGCCAACCGGGCGGTGGTGGTGACCACGACGCTGTCGCTGGCCACCCTGGCCGCGACGGCGACGCTGCTCGGGTAGGTCGGCCGATCACCGCTACGAGGGGAACCGCCTCCAGTGCCCCTCGGAGACGACCTCGACGGTGCCGTCGGTCACCGTGATGGCCGTCTGGTCGTCGATCGCGTACGCCGGACCCGCGATCTCGGCCGCCCATCTCTCGGCAGCGGCCATGGTGTTGTCCGGTTCGAGGCCCAGGTGCGGGAAGATCGAGAAGTCGACCAGCCCCAGCGTGCGGTCGTCGGGTGCGGACTGCCACTCGACGAATTCCGTGCCGATCCGGGGGGTGAGCACCATGCTGCCGGCACTCAGCCCCACCCAGACGGTGTCGAGCAGCGACGGCAGGAGGTCCGCCAGCCCGGACTGCCGCATCCAGTGGCACAGGTACGTCGCGTCGCCGCCGTGCACGAGCAGGACGTCGGCCTCGCGGACCCAGGGGCCCCACCGCTCCTCGCCGATGCTCGGCAGCGCTGTCAGTTCGAGGACGCCCAGCGACTTCCAGCCCAGCCCGCTCATGGGTAGCGGCGTCTGACCGGTGATGAAGCGCCAGGCGGAGGCCGGTCCGCCCATCGGGTAGGCCGCCGTGGGGATGCAGAGGGCGCTGGATTCAGCGATCGGCTTGCCCAGCAGGCCGACCAGCGCATCGTTGATGCTCGGATTCTGGACGCCCGCGGATGTGAGAAGTAGCTTCACGCTTGCCTCCGGTACGTAGCGGTCATGACGCTCTCCCCGGGAGTCGGGAGATCGGGTGCACGGGTATGCAGACCGGGAGCCGCAACGAAACTCATCGCTGTCGCGACCCCTCATGCCCTCCGAGGACGTGGTGTCACTCGCGGATCTCCATCTCCGTCACCAAGCCGTCGTCGAGGCGGTAGACGTGCGTGACGGTGTGGTCGGCGAGCTTCGCTCCGGCCTTGTCGTGGACGACCTGATGAACGGTGACGGCGACGCGGCCGTCGGCCTCCGTGCCGAACGCGGTCGGCGTGACGACGGGCTCGAGCTGTTCCCACTGCCGGCGCCAGTAGGCGGCCACCTCGTCCCGGCCGTGGACGACACCTCCCTCCCAGCCGTTGGCCCACGAGACGTCCGGCGTCAGGGCGGCCAGCAGCGTGGGGACGTCACGCCTGTTGAAGGCCGCGTAGAGGTTCGTGAGCAGGGCCTGCGAGGTGGGGCGCCTCGGCACATCCATCGAGCCAGCATGGCCGGTGGACGAGAGCGCATGAAGACCTCTTCGCGGTCAGCAGAACGCGGGCAGCGCCGGACGGTAGGGGGAGCGGTGTCGTCGACGTGGCCACGTGTGCTCACCGTTTTGTGCGGATGCGTCGTACCTCGACGTAGCGGCGGATCTTCGCTGCGGTTCCGCAGTCCTCCATGCTGCACCAACGACGGCTGCGGTTCTTGCTCTCGTCGATGAACAGGAAGCGGCAGCCTGCGCATCGCTTGATCCGGTCGAGCGCACCCGTGGTGAGAAGCTGGACCGCCGCGTGGACCACCGGCCGTAGGGGCCGGGCAGGCGTGTGGTCGTCCCGCCAGGACCAGGCGAATGTCTTCCCGCGCACGAGCTGTGCGTGGGTGAGCGCGTCGGCTTCGTCGTCGCGCAGCCGGGTCAGCGCCGCCACGCCCGGGTCCTCGCCGGCGGCCAGTGGCCGGAACACCTCGTCCAGGTAGTCACGGGTGCGCAGTGCCTGTGCGAAGGCGGTGTGGGTGCTGTCCGGACTGTCGCGGGACAGCCGGCGCAACGCCGCTGCTTGCGTCTCGGTGAGGGTGCCCGCGTACACGCTCCAGGAGATCAGCTCGGCGTAGCCGGTGAGCACGTCATCGTCCGGAGGCCCGTCGGGTGGGCCGGCGCGGGTGTTGAGGAAGTCCAGCGCGAGGTCGCCGCCCACCAGGCGCATCCGCGTCACCCCTGCTGTTTCCATCAAAGTCGACTTTACCAGTTGCCCCGGCGACGGGAACATCCTTAGGGCGTTTCCGTCATAGTCGGCTTAGGGGGTAACGATGGGCCAGGCGCTTGCACACCGGCGGGCAGTGGGAGCGCTGATCGGCCTCGCCGGCGGAACGTTCCTCTACACGGCAGCCGAGGCGCTGCCGATCGGGCTGCTGTTGCCGATGGGCGTGGACCTGGCCGTGCCACCGTCCCAAGTGGGCATGCTCGTCACCGTGTACGGCGCAGTGGTGATGGTCGCCTCGGTCCCGTTGACGGCGCTGGTGCGCAGAGTCCCCCGCCGGCGGTTGCTGTCGGCGCTCCTGGCCGGCTTCGTCGTCAGCAACGCCATCACGGTGTTCACGAGTACGTTCACCATGCTGATGGCAGCCAGGATCGCCACTGCGGCCACTCATGCGTTGTTCTGGGCGGTCGTTGTGCCGACCGCGGCGGAGCTGTTCCGGCCCGGACTGCAGGGACGGGTGGTCGCGGTCGTGTTCGCCGGCGGCAACGTCGCTCTGGTCCTGGGCGTGCCCGCCGGCACCTGGCTGGGTGAACGTGCCGGCTGGCGGGCGTCGTTCCTGGCGGTGGCCGGGCTCGGTGTGCTCGTCTTCGCCGTGGTGGCCTGGTTGCTGCCGTCGACGGGGCCGGCGCAGGGGCACGCCGGCCGGGGCAGAACGCCCGACTCCCGCCGATTCTGGCTCCTGGTCGTCGTGGCCGTCCTGTCGACCGGCGGTGCCATCGCCGCCTACACCTACATCGCCCTGTTCGTCACCGAGGTCAGCGGACTGCCCGCCGCGTCGATCGCGACCATCCTGCTGGCGCGCGGCGTCGCCAGCGTCCTCGGCATCCTCGCTGCCGGACCGATCGTCGACCGCAGCCCGTGGTCCGCCCTGGTCGCGACCGTCGCACTGCAGGGCGTGGCGCTGCTCGGCCTGTACGCGTTCGGCCACCACCCGGCGGTTGCCGTCGTCCTGATCGCAGTCGCCGGACTGGGGTTCGCCGCGTTCACCGCGGCGCTCGGCGGACTCGTCCTTCAGGTGGCGCCCGGCCGCTCCGATCTCGCCGCCGCGACGCTGTCCGCCGCCGTCAACGTCGGCATCACCGGCGGCGCCTTCGTCGGCGGCCTCATGCTGGAGAGCCACGGTGTCGCCAGCACGATGATGATCGGCGCCCTGCTCGGCGCTGTCGCCCTCGCGCTCGCCCT
This sequence comes from Micromonospora sp. BL1, assembly GCF_003667485.1. Lineage (NCBI taxonomy): Bacteria > Bacillati > Actinomycetota > Actinomycetes > Micromonosporales > Micromonosporaceae > Micromonospora > Micromonospora sp. BL1. Next base: position 56,214 of record NZ_RCVK01000192.1, on the reverse strand, counting down.
CGGCGAACGACTCATCCCGCCGCCGGGCGGCGAGGGCGGCGCGGCGACGCCCGCGCCCGCGGGCCGCCGCGCCTCCCGGCCCGCGTCCCTTCCATAGGTGCGGACGTCCACCGATCGCGGGCGTGAGCGTGTCGGCAGCTCACGGCACGCTAGCTTGGGGGTACCCGAGGCAGAGGAGAGCCGGTGTGGGCGCTGTGGTCCTGTACAGCTCGGTGTCGGTGGACGGCTTCGTCGCGGACGAGAACGACCAGCCCGGACCGCTGTTCGACTGGTTGACGAGCGGTGACGTCCCGTTGGACGACAGCGGCGCGCTGACGGTGTCGCAGACGTCCTACGACTACGTCCGGCCGTACTGGGACCGGATCGCGGTGACGGTCGTCGGCCGGCACGTCTTCGACCTGACCGGCGGCTGGGACGGGACGCCGCCGAGCGGGATCGACCACGTGGTCGTCGTGACGCACCGGCCGGCACCCGAGGACTGGAACGCCGAGGCGCCGTTCCACTTCGTCGACGGCGTCGAGGCAGCCGTGGCCAAGGCGCAGGAACTGGCGGGGGACCGCATCGTCGAGGTCGCCGCCGGCGACGTCGGAGGCCAGGCGCTCGCCGCGGGCCTGGTCGACGAGGTACGCATGGACGTCGTACCCGTGGTGTTCGGGTCCGGGAAGCGCTTCTTCGGGTCGGTCGACGCGCAGCACCTCCTGGAGGATCCGGACGTGGTGCTCCAAGGCGATCGGGTGCTGCACCTGCGCTACCGGGTGCGCCGTTGACCGGCCGGACGGTGCGCATCCGGTCCACCGCGATCGGTGATCCACCGATCGCACCGAGGGTCAGAGCAGTGCGAGTTGGCCCGGCATCGGCTCGTCGTCGAGGCGAGCACCGAGCTGCCACAGCCGTAGCCGATCGTCCTCATGATGGCGGGTGAGCCAACGGCCTGGCTGGTACGAGGGGTGGACGGCACCGGATCCCTGATGGTGCGGGTAGCGCACCTGGGACCGGCACCGGAGGCTGAGCGCCGACAGCAGCAGATGACCCTCGGCATCGTTCGGCGGGCCTTCCGTGTTCGGAGCGGCGAGGATCAGCTCCTCGCTCAGGAACACCGCACGGTCCACGTGCCGGCAGCTTGCGAGGGCCGGTGGCGCGCCCGGCAGATCTTCGAGGTGCCGTGCTGTGACCACGGCGTCGGAGGCGACGTCGCGGACGGACAGGAAGCCGTCGAGCGTCTGGGTCAGGTAGCGGCCGCCGGCCGGGCTGAAACCGGCGAGACCGCCACCGGCCAGCGGCCGTGACACGATGCGCTCGGCGTCCAGCCTGATCAGCACGGCGCGTGACCGGTCGGGATCGAGCAACGTCAAGCCGGTCCAGACGCCCCCGGGTGCGTGCAGGAACCACGCGGCCCCGGGACCGGGCAGCGGCGTGCGATGGATCTCCGCGCCGCTCACGCCGTTGACGGCGACAAGTTCCTCGGTGTCGCCGAGGCGGATCCAGAGGACGTGGTCGCCGTCGAGGTGGAAGTCGGCGTCGGCGCTGCCACCGAGCCGATCCCAGCTGCTGCGCCACCGCACCACGCCGTCGTGGCCGAGCACGACGATCTGGTGCGCGTCACCCGCCGCGACGAGTCGACGGGTGGCGCTGACCTTCATCCGCGGGTCGTCGAGAGGCGCCGCGAGTCGCGCCACGCGACCCAGCTCGTGGTCGAACAGGTGCACAGTGAAACGGTCCTGTTCGGTGACCACCCAGCCGAGGCCGGTTGCCTGCGCGACATGTCGGATGCCGGGAAGCCGCACCTGGTTGATCAAGCGGGGTTGCATCGCGGCAGCATAGAGCCACTTCGGCGAACCGGTCGGCCCGTCTGCGCTGCACACCGCACCCGTCGGACTCGCTTCAGCGTGGTCCGAGGCCGGTGCGCCCGTCGATCAGCTCGCGCACGGCGTCCAGGTGACCGGCGTGCCGAGCGGTCTCCTCGATGACGTGCAGAATGATCCGTCGCAGGTCGGTGGTCTGCGAAGCCAGCGTCTCGTCGGGATGCCGGCCCGCGGGTGTCGCCGACAACGGGGCCGCGGCGATGATCGCGTCGGAGATGTCGCACTGGTCGCGGTAGAAGCCGAAGACCTGCCACGGCGATCGAGTCGTGCGCAGTGGTGTGTTCTCGTCCGGCCAGGGCAACGGCTCCACGGAACCGCGGAAGACCTCCTGGAACCAGTGGCGTTCGGCATGACCGAGGTGCTCCACCAGCCCGAGCGGCGACCATCCGGAGGGCAGGACCGGCGTGCGCAGCGAGGGCTCGTCCAGATCCGCCAGGATGGCCCGGATGCTGACACGCTGATATTCGAGGAACTCACACAGCGCGGCCTTCTCCATCTCGACCTTCATCACGCCGGCAGGCTAGCGGCCGGCACCGACAGTTTCGCCGAGGTCGTTCAGTCGATCGACGAGCCGGCAAGCGTCGACGGGAACGTCGACCTCGAACCGATCGAGGAGAACCGCGAAGTCGGCCACGCGATTGACACGTCCGGGCTGGGACGGGCAAGGTTGCGGTCGGCCACGCGCACCGCGTGGGCACTCTGCATGAGGGAATGACGCCTGTGATCCGGGTAGGCCGAGCGGCCGCCTGAGTGTCGACCACGCGACGGATGGCCGTCGTGTGCCTGCGGCACGGCGGGGCGGCCCGATGTTTCCTCCGCCCGTCGCAGCTTCTCTCATGCATCGAGGTCTCCCGTTGAGCATGGATGCCCGCATCCAACAGTCAGTCGTCGTCAACCTGTCGCGCCGGCCCGCGCCCGTCGAGGTGGGGCCGTTCGTGATCGGGCTGGACCCGACGACGACCAGTCCGTACGTCAACTACGCGACGCCGCGTCCCGGCGCCGCCGTCACCGCGGCCGACGTCGCCGCCCTGGTCGCGGCGTTTCACGCCGCCGACCGCAGACCCCGCCTGGAGTACGTCACCAGTTGCGTCCCAGATCTGGAGGCGCTGCTGACCGTCGCCGGCTTCACCGTGGAGGCCCGGCACACCTACCTGGTCTGCGTGCCGGACACGCTGGCGTCCCCACCCGTGCCGGACCACCTGAGCCTGTGCGAACCGGCTACCGATTCCCAGCGCGCGGCGCTGATCAGCGTGCAGAACGAGGCGTTCGGCGGCGATCCGGCCGTCTCCGGGGCCGACGTGGCTCGCCTGCGCCGCCAGCAGGACGCCGGCGGCGTGGTCGTCACGGCCGTCACCGTGGACGGTGGCTGCGCGGGCGGCGGCGGTGCGGCAGCGCCCGTCGGCGCGGTCAGCGAGGTGGCCGGCATCGCCGTCCGCGCGCCCTTCCGCCGCCGGGGACTGGCGTCCGCGATCACCGCCGACGTCACCCGGCGGCTGTTCGACGCCGGTGCGGAGGTCGCCTGGCTGGAGGCCGGCGGCGAGGATTCGTGGCGGGTCTACGAGCGCGTCGGCTACCGGCCCGGCGGTCGACGGCTCTACACAGCGATGGACTGAGCCGCGCCGAGGCGCCCGGGCTGAGGTTCGACGACCGAGGCCCGGGCCACCGCGGCAGGCCGACCTTGCTGCGCCGTCCACCGCCGGCACGGGGCGGCGGCCGGTGCCCTGTGCCGCAGAAAGGTCCAGGCCGGGGGCGATCAGGATGGGGAGGGCGGGCGATGCGGCGTCTCGGCCCACGGGTACGACCCCGGGCTGTCGAGCAGGTGGTCCCAGATCACGCCGAGAGCGAAGGCGTGCCGGCCCGGCACTCCCTCGTGGCGCAGCGTGAAGCCGTCCGGGCCGGAGGTCAGCCGGACCGTACTCGGCTCGCCGTCCGGCAGCGTGACTACCGGTTCAGGGGAGACGGGCCTGTCGGCGGTCGTCCACGTCCACCGCAGATTCTCGTCGTCGACGTGCTCCAGCCGGATCGCCAGGTCGCCGGCCGGCAGCACCGTCGCGAGGACCTCGACGGGCGCGGGCCGGTGACGGACCACAGTCACCCGGTCCAGGCCCTCGTCGTCCTCGTCGTCCGCGACCAGGGACAGCAGGGCCCACTCGGCAGCCTTCGCCGGTTTCTGCTCCCAACCGCGGTCATCCGGACCGGCCAGTACGGTGCGCCGTCGCGTCTCCTCGGTCACCGCCCAGATGTGCAGCTCGTGCTGCTCGGGCGGGTCCTGGTCGGTGCGTACCGTCTCGTGCAGCCGGTTGCGGGCGTGTACCCGCACCCGGACCAGCCCGCGGGGGACGGCGAGGCCGGTGAGCGCGTCCGGGGGACTGCCCATGAGCCCGACGACCGACATCTCACCGAAGGGACTCCACAGGGTCGCCTCACTGATCGCGTCCCACCCGGCCTCGACCTCGGTCGGCGGGCCGGGCAGGACACGCGCACGCACCTCGATCCCACCGGTGTGGAGGCCACAGAAGCCGGTGAACTGGTACGGCCCACCGACGTGCAGGAGCCCGTCACCGAGGGTGTAGACGGGCATGCCCGTCTCTCCCGGCACTGCGGACACGTCGTACTGGCAGTAACTGACGGACACCCGAGTCCAACCGGACACCGGTTCCTCCCGTCGCTGCTCTGCGCGGTCCGCGTCGGCCATCGCCGAATCGTAGCGGCGTCCGGAGCGGACGGTGCCCCGCTCGCGCGGCGGGCTCGGGAGCCTTATCGGCTGGCCGCCGCCGCGCGCTACGGGTACACCTGGGCGGTGATCCTCATTCAGCGGGTCCGCGTCCGGTGGACCGCCGCCGCCCGCGGCGCGCCCGCGGCGAACGCCCGCCGCGGCCTCGTCCGGGCGATGCCGCCGCCCCGGCCGCTTCCGGACGCCGAGGTGGTCGTCCACGACGTGCTCGCCGACCAGGAGGCCGGCTACGAACACCGGGAAGGGGTACGCGCCGGAGGCGTCGCGCCGGCCCGCGAGGTCGGACTGTGGCTCGGGCACGATCGGGCGTCGGTCGTCGTGGACCGGCTGCCCGGATCGGCGGCGTATCCGCGGGCGCCGGGGTCGGCGCGGCTGTTCACGCTCGCACCGGGACAGGTCGGCCGCTACCGGGCCAACTTCCGGTTCACCGGATGCGCGTGCAGCCCGAGCTGGTACTACGAGGAATGGCTCGTGCACGTGGGTCACGGCACGGGGGCGCCTTTCGGGTACGGCGAGCCGGACCGCGACGTCGACCACCGTGTCCGGCTGTACGGGGGCGCGCCCGCGCGGCTGCGAGACCGAGCCTGACCGGACCTCGACCGGTAGCGCTTCGTGGCGCGCGTCTCGCCGTCGACGTGCGCGAGAACCGGAGCGAGACGGACTGGTACCAGCCGGAGTACTGGCAGGTGAGGCTGGACCTGGTGTTCCCGGACGCACCCGCACTCGCCGACCTCGACCGGCTCACGCGCAGGACACCGGCTTCGATTTCCGCCGGCCCGGCCCCGGACGGGACCGCGCGATCGGCGAAGCCGAATGGGAGCTGCGGCACTACCCGCCACTGCGGGCGCTGTGGTCGAGCACTCCCGTGCGCAGCACCGTCACGCAGGACCGGACGGACTGAGCCACCGCACGCGGTCACCGGCCACTCGCGGCGTCCGTGCGGTGTCACGAACGCGGCGTCCGATCCCCGCCGGACAGCCGGCCCGTTGTCGACCAGGCTTTCCACCATGCACAACGCACTCGACGGCAAGGTAGCTCTGGTCACCGGTGGTGGCCGTGGCATCGGCGCGGCGGTGGCCCTGCGCCTGGCCGAGGACGGCGCCGATCTGGCGCTGACGTTCCAGCAGAACCAGCGTCGCGCCGACGACGTGGTGGAACAGATCAAGGCTGTGGGACGGCGGGCGATCGCCGTGCGGGCCGACAGCGCCGATCCGGCAGCGGTCATCGCGGCGGTGGACCGGACCGCCGGTGAGCTGGGCCGGTTGGACATCCTGGTCAACAACGCGGGCGCGTTCCTGCTCGGGCCGCTGGAGCAGTTGAGTCTCGACGAGTTCGAGCAGACAGTCGCGGTGAACGTCCGGGCGCCGTTCGTCGCCTCGCAGGCCGCGGTGCGCCACATGTCGGCGGGCGGGCGGATCGTCAACATCGGCAGCAACACGGCCGAGCGGGCGGTCTTCCCGGGCTTCTCGCTCTACGCGATGAGCAAGACCGCCCTGATCGGTCTGACCAAGGCGCTCGGGCGCGAACTCGGCGGTCGAGCGATCACGGTGAACCTGGTGAACCCCGGTGCCACGGACACCGAGCTGAACCCGGCCGACGGCCCGGACGCGGACACGATCAACGGGTTCACCGCGCTCGGCCACTACGCGCAGCCGGCCGACGTGGCCGCCGCCGTGGCGTTCCTGGCCGGCCCGGACGGGCGTTACGTCACGGGCGCGACGGTGAACGTCGACGGCGGATTCACCATCTGATCGGCTCCCTTCCCGGCGTACTGGCCGCGGCCCGTCCCCACTCGCCTCACCGGGGACGGGCCGCACCTGTCGGAGGCGGCAGCTAGGCTGTTCCGGTGCGGAGGGCGGTGTACCGGGGTGGCCGTCGTGGCTGACGCGGACGACGTCCGCCGGGTGGCGCTGTCGCTGCCGCACGTGGTCGAGATCGACAGTGACGGCTTCGACTTCCGGGTCGCCGGCAAGGGGTTCGTCTGGTCGTATCCCGAGCGCACGCCCGGTCGGCCGCGACGTATCCGCACCGACATCGCCGTGCTGTACGTGGGCGACGAGGCGGAGAAGCAGGCGTTGCTCCTCGGCGAGCCCGACCTGTTCTTCACCACGCCCGCGTACGACGGGTCACCCCTGGTCATGCTGCGGCTGGCGCACGTCGGCGTCGAGCGTCTGACGGAACTGGTCACCGACGCGTGGCGGATGCGTGCCCCCGAATCGTCGACCGGTGACCCCGACGCGGGCGCCGGCGCGTGACGCCGGCCGTCTCGACGGCGGGCCACCGCCGGCTGCCCGCTATCCGTCGAGGATCTGCTCCCGCAGGATGTCCGCGTGCCCGCAGTGCTGGGCGAGTTCGCGCAGGACGTGGAGGTACACCCAGCGCAGCGGAAGCGGGCCCCGCCGGTGCCCGGTGAGGAGGTCGTCCAGACCCCGCGTGGAGCTCGCCCGGCGTGACGCGTCGCGGGCGTCGCGGTATGCCCGCCGGACGCCGGCGATCGTGTCGCCGTCGTCGAGGAGGAACGAGTCCTCGGACCGCTCGGGGATGCCGATCTCGGCACGCGACCGGCCCGTGACGGCCTCGTCGAACCAGACCTTCTCGACGAAGGTCGCGTGCTTCACCAGACCCAGCAGCGTGGTCCGGGAGGCCACCAGCGATCGGCGCGCCTGCTCCTCGGTCAGCCCGTCCAGACAGCGGTCGAGCGCGTCGCGGTGCTCGTCGAGGAACACCTCGAACTGGGCCTGGATCGGCTGCGCGACGACCTCGGCGGAGAACGTGGGCGGAAAGGACGGCATGGACTGAGCATTCCAGATCGACGCCCGCCACCCGGCCGGCGAACGCCGGACCGGTGTCGCGGGTGCCCTCGTGCGGGCGGATGAGCGCAGCGTTTCTCAGGCGGACCGCTGACGTGCCGCGACGATCTCGGCGTGGTGGGCGACCGCCCAGTCGGCCAGCGCGGAGAGCGGATCCAGAAGGCTGACACCGAGTGGCGTCAGCCGGTACTCGACGCTCGGCGGCACCGTCGGGAAGACCTCACGTTCGACCAGGCCGTCGCTCTCCAGCGCGCGCAGTGTCCGGGTGAGCATGCGCGGGCTGATGCCCTCGACGGCCCGGTGCAACTCGTTGAACCGGTGCGGATGCCGGCCGAGCAGGGTGAGCAGCAGCAGCGTCCACTTGTCGCTCGTCCGCCGCAGCAGGTCGGTGACCGGGCAGCGGTCGTACTCGCCGGCCGGAACCGGCATCGGCAGCCGGTGATCGTGCAGCGAGGCGCTCACATCGGTGTCACCTGTGGACATGAAAGTGCCTTCTTCCGCCTCCGCCGACCTGCTGCCCAGGATGAGGCAGGCCGATGAGCAAGACGATAAGGGGGCGACGTGGGCGTCGTGGTGGTCAGTGGCGGCACGAACGGCATGGGACGTGCGTTCGCCCTGGGGCGGGCCGAACGTGGCGACCGCGTCCTGGTGCTCGGCCGCAACCGTGAACGTGGCGAGGCGATGGCCGGCGGCCTGATCGCCTTCCGTCCCGTCGATCTGTCCAGCATGGCCGAGACGCGGCAGGCCGTCGAGCACATCCTCGGCGAGCACCGGGTCGTGGACGCGTTGGCGCTGTTCGCCAATGCGGTGGCGCCGCGTCGCGTCGTGACGGTGGAGGGACTGGAGCGCACGTTCGCGCTCTACTACGTCAGTCGCTACCTGCTCAGTTTCGGTCTGCGTCCGGCCCTGGACCGGGCGACCGCGCCGGTGATCGTGAACGTCGCCGGTGTCGGGGTCACGAAAGGCGGGGTGAGATGGGCCGATCCGCAGATGACGGCGGGCTACTCGGCCGTCGCCGCGCAGTTGCAGGCCGGCCGGGCAAACGACCTGCTCGGTGTGGGCTTCGCCCAGCGGTCCGGTAGCCGCGCCCGATACGTGCTCTACCATCCCGGGTTCACCAGGAGCGGTGACCGTAGCGCGCTCCCGTTCGTGGTACGAGGGCTGCTCGCGGTGGCGGCGGCGGTCGCCGCCCGGCCCGTCGCGGACGCGGTGGCGCCGATTCACCGGTTCCTGGACGCGCCGCCGACCGCGCCGGTGACCGCCGTCGACCGGGGGAAGCGGCTTCCGCCCGATTTCCCGACCCTCGACCCCCACGACGCCGAGCGGTTGATGGACCTCACCGAGAGGCTCCTGCGGTGAGCGCCTGTACGCGCGCCGCGCCGACGCTACGGCTGGAAGTACTCGGACATCATGTCGTCGACCCATTCCGGCTGGCGGACGTCGGCGGGGACGAACTCCTTCAGCACCGGCTTCAGGTCGACGACGGGCGTGCCCGACACCGCGTCGAGGCCCACCACCGTCAGCTCGCGGCCGTCGACGGACTCGATCCGGCAGCAGGTCACGCCGATGCGGTTCGGCCGGCGCGGACCGCGACCGGCGAACACGCCCATCGGCGGCAGGTCGGCCCGGCCGCGGTAGGGGCGGGGTTCCCGGAAGTCGCCGCCGTCCGGGAACCGGTCGAAGACGAAGAAGACCTCCACGTGGGAGAACTCATCCAGGCCCTGGAGGCACGCCTCGCCGAAGCGCTCGTCGACGACGATCGTGCTGCGGACGGCACCCCAGTTGTCGCTGTGCTGGATGTCCGTCCGGTCGTTGCGGACCGTACCGATGGAAGTGATCTCGAAGTTGCGCATGATCGGATTCTCCGTTCCGTGTGGCCGGTCAGGCGGCGAGCAGCAGGGCGCTGATCACCAGCATCACCAGGGCGGTGGCGCCGTGGACGCCGTAGACGGCGGTCGCGGGGCCGTTGCTGCGGCGCACGATCAGCGCGTCTCCGACGGGTATGCCGGTGGCGGCGAGCATGAACCAGCCCAGCAGATGGGGTGTCGCGCCGGCTACCAGGATGAGGATGAAGACGCCCGAGGCGATGTCGCGTACGGCCTTGACGGTCAGCCAGGCCCGGAAGGTCGGGTCCTCGGTCGGCGTGTCGGGGATGCCGAAGCCGGCGGCGCCCTGCGGCGCCCGGAAGGCGAGCACTCCCATGAGGACGCAGCCCGCGCCGATCAGCCCGGCGAGCACTGTGGCGACTGTGGTGAGCATGGGTGGTGTCCCCCTCGGTGACGGCGGTGGGCGGCTAGCGGCGCTAGCGGTGAGAGCGACGATAGGTTGCTGACGACAGGATGTCTAGCGCTGCTAGGATCGGGTCATGTCCGCAATCAGCGAGCGCCGCGAACGTGAACGGGCGCAGCGTCATCGATTGATCGTCGCCACCGCGCGCGAGCTGGCCGAGACCGAGGGCTGGGAGGCGGTCACCACCAGGCGGCTGGCGGACCGGGTCGAGTACAGCCAGCCCGTGCTCTACAGCCACTTCGACGGCAAGGACGCCATCGTCGCCGCGGTCGCCCTGGACGGGTTCACCGAACTCGCCACCCACCTGAGCCGCGCACGGCAGGCCGCGCCCGATCCCGGGCGGTCCCTGCGCGCCGTCTGCCGCGCCTACCTGGACTTCGCGGCCGAGCGGCCGGCCCTGTACGACGCCATGTTCGTCCTGCCCACCGAACTGCGGTTCGCCAGCGCGGAGACCCCGCCGCCGCTGCGAGCCTGCTTCGACGAGTTCGTCAGCTGCTTCGACCCCGCAGACGAGCGGCGGGAGCTGTCCGCGGAGGTTCTCTGGAGCGCGCTGCACGGCATCACGGTGCTGTCCCGCAGCGGCCGTGTCCCGGCGGGCGGGCAGGAGGAGCGACTCGACTTCCTCGTCGCCCGGTTCGGGACAGCCGAGGACGGGGCCGCTGGCCTAGGATCGTGATCATGGACGTTCTCCGATACGCGGCGTTCACCGCCGACCCCGCCGGTGGCAATCCGGCCGGTGTCGTCCTGGACGCGACCGGGGCGGGCGACGCGGAGATGCAGCAGGTGGCGGCCGAGGTCGGCTACTCCGAGACGGCGTACCTCGTACCCGCGGGCGGGGCCGGGCGGTTCACGGTGCGCTACTTCAGCCCGAAGGCGGAGGTGCCGTTCTGCGGCCACGCGACGATCGCCTCGGCGGTCGCCTACGCGCAGCGGCACGGCCCCGGCGTGCTGCACCTGGACACCCGCGCCGGACTGGTCGAGGTCGCCACGACCGTGCAGGCCGACGGCACCACGACCGCCACGCTGACCAGCGTCGCGCCGCGCACCGTACCCCTGAGCGCCGGCGACCTGGCGGCGCTGCTCGCCGCGTTGCGCTGGTCGCCGGACGATCTCGACGCGACGCTGCCGCCGCGTGTCGCGTACGCCGGGGCCTGGCATCCGATCGTGGCCGCCGCGACCCGCAAGCGCCTGGCGGACCTGGACTACGACATGGCCGCGCTGAGCGCGCTGATGGCCGAGCGGGACTGGACGACGATCGACCTGGTGCACCAGGAGTCTCCGCTGGTGTTCCACGCGCGCAACCCGTTCCCGCCCGGCGGCGTGGTCGAGGACGCCGCGACCGGGGCGGCGGCCGCCGCGTTCGGCGGTTACCTGCGCGAGCTGGGCCTGGTGCAGCCGCCCGCGACGGTCACCGTGCGGCAGGGCGAGGACATGCGCCGACCGAGCCTGCTCACCGTCGGCATCCCCGCCGGACCGGGCGCCGGAATCGCGGTGACCGGCACCGCCGTGCCCATCCCGGAGGAGGACGTGCGGTGACGGGCAGCGGGCCACGCTCACCTGCCGGCACCGGCCGTCGCGTGCCTTGACGACGGCGTGCACCGACGCGGGCTTCCGCCTGTCGGATCCGGGGCGGCTCGTTCGTAGTACGGGTGAGAGGCGGCCGCACCGGGCCGCCCGGACAAGGGAGTCATGGCATGCCGCGGTACCTGATCTCGTTCAACGACGGCGCGATGGACCACATCCCCGCCGAGGAGATCCCCCAGGTGGGCAAGGACGCGCACGCGGTCATCCAGGAGGCCGTGAACGCGGGCGTGTTCGTGTACGGCACCGGGCTCGAACGCCAGCAGGCGAGCATCGTGGGTACGGACGGGGTGGTCACCGACGGGCCGTTCCCGGAGACCAAGGAGGTCATCGGCGGGTTCGTGGTCCTCGACGTGTCCTCACGCGACGAGGCGCTGAAGTGGGCCGCCAAGATCGCCGTCTCGTGCCGCTGCGCCCAGGAGGTCCGGGAGATCATGCCCGACCCCGAGACGGAGGCGATGCTCCGCGCGGCGGGCCGGTGACCGGTCCGACGTCGACGCGATGACGGGGTGGGCGTGGCACCCGGACGGCAGCCACGCCCACCATGATCGCTAGCCTCGTGCGGTGAAACGTGAACTCGCCGCACTGTCCCTGCTGTTCGTCTCCGCGTGCGCACCAGCGGAGCCCGCTCCGTCGTCGTCCGCCGCTCCGTCGTCGTCGCCCTCCTCCGCCGCGGCGGCGTCGGCCGCTCCGCAGGCCGGCTCGACCGCGCCCGCGGACAAGGTCGCGACCGGGGCGTGCAACATGGTGGCCCGGGTGATCGAGCAGCAGGACGTCCGCTTCACGTCGAACTCGCCGATCGCCCTGCGCGCCCGTAGGGCGACCGACCCGGGCGTCCGGGAGGCCGGCGAGCGACTGGCGGTGGTGACGAAGGAATCCGGAGACATGTTCATCCGGAACGACCCGAACGAGGACACCGGTCCGGTCGACGCGCGCATGGCCGAGGCGCAGCGTGGGCTCCTCACGGCGTGTACGGCGTTGTTCGGTCCGCAGCCGTGGCCGTTCGCCCCGTCGCCGACAGCGAGCAGCTGAGCCGGGCGGTGCGCGGCGCTCCGTGGTGACGCAGGTTCAAGCCTGGCCGGCGGCCTGAGCGATGACGAGGGTGTGCTGGTATTCGCGCCAGTGGGCCAGCTTGCCGTCCCGCGTGCGCAACACCCCGATGAACGGCGCGGAGGCGGTCACGCCGGTCGTCGTGTGCGTGCCGACGAGTTCGTACTCGACCACGATCACCTCGGGATCGGCGGTCTCGTGGACGACCACGCCTCGGCAGTCGTCGAACCGCACCGGGAACAGCGCCCGGCCCGCTTGCGTGAACTGGAGAACGGTCTGCTTTCCCTCGGTGCGCGTCGGATGGCCGGGCGCGGCGAAGGGCGTCTCGATCACCACGTCGTCGGCCAGGGAATCCCCGTCGAAGGTGGGGAGGTTCGCCAGCCACCGGGCGCACATGCTGTCGAAGATCTCCTGCGGTGTCATGCCGGCCTCCAGAATAATGAGTGATGACTCGACTTGCGATCGAGAATAGTGAGTGGAGGCTCATTTTGATAGAGGGTCCGCCCCTGCGCGCCGACGCGCAGCGCAACCGGGCACGCATCCTGGACGCCGCCGAGGCGGTCTTCGCCGAGTCCGGCACACGCGCCTCCACCGAGGAGGTGGCCCGCCGGGCCGGCGTCGCCATCGGCACGGTCTTCCGTCATTTCCCCACCAAGGAAGACCTGCTCGTCGCGCTCATGAAGCGACTGCTCGTGCAGCTCGCCGAGGAGGCGGGAAGACACGACCTCTTCGGGTTCTTCCGGCACACGGTGGCGCAGGCCGCTGCGAAGAAGACCGCAGTCGACCTGCTCGCCGGATCCGGGGTGGACATCCGCCTCCCGGACGCGGTAGGCCACCTGGAGGAGGCGGTGGGCAGGCTGCTCGACCAGGCCCAGGCCGCCGGAGCCGTCGCCGGCTCGGTACGGCTACCCGAGGTGATGGCGCTGCTCACCGGCATGTGCCAGGGCGCCCTGCACGGTGGATGGGACGAGCACCTGCAAGCCCGCACGCTCGCGGTCGTCTTCGCCGGCTTCGAGCGCGGCTGACGGTCCGGCGTGGATCACGCAGCGGTGAACCGCGATAAACCGGTTGGCAGCTCCGGCGAGCGCTGTTAGCTTTCCGGTGGCCGTGCCGGAGGACGAGGGAGGTGGTACCCGTGACCGCAGTAACGACATGGGTGCTCCCCTCGGGGGTCACGGCCGGGCGATAGGTCGTCCGGGAGCGCCGTCGCACTCCCGAAAGGCACGACAATGCGATTCACCTCCGAACAGCGCCTCGCCGACGGCGTCCGCGAGCGCACGTTCATCCTCGGCGAGATCCCCGGCCTCCTGTGGACCCCCGCATCCGCGTCCGAGCCGGCCCCGCTGATCCTGCTCGGTCACCCCGGCGGACTGCGCCGGATGTATCCCCGCCTGGTGGCCCGTGCGGAGGGCTGCGTCGCGCAGGGCTTCGCCGCGGCCGCCATCGAGCTTCCCGGAAGCGGCGACCGCCCCGCGTCCGCCGCCGCCGAGCAGGCCCGCGCCGACCTGCGCCGAGCCCTGGCGGCCGGTGAGCCGGTCGCCGACGAGATCGTCGACCGGCTCGTCCTGCCGCTGGTCGAGAAGGCGGTCCCGGAGTGCCGGGCCGCGCTGGACGCCCTCCTCGCGCTGCCCGAGGTCGGAGGCCCGGTCGGGTACGCCGGCGGGGTGATCTCGATCGGCGTACGGCTGGCGCTGGTCGAACCGCGCATCGTGGCCGCGCTCCTGTTCGCCGGGAGCTTCGTGCCGCGCACCATCATCGAGGAAGCGCGGCGGGTCACCATTCCGCTGCACGTCCTGCTGCAGTGGGACGACGAGGGCAACGACCGGCAGATGGCACTGGACCTGTTCGACGCCTTCGGCTCCACCGAGAAGACGCTGCACGCCAACATGGGTGGGCACACGGGCGTTCCGCATTTCGAGGGGGAACCCGCGAGCCGGTTCTTCGCCCGGCACCTGCGGTAGCGGCGCGCAAGCACCGGACCCCGGCAGGGCCCGCCGTTAGGGTGGGGCACATGGCGCCCGTGACCGGACTGGACCACGTCGTCATCGCCGTGTCCGACTGGCGGGTCGCCACCGACTTCTATCGCGACGTCGTCGGCGCCGAGGTGATCGGCGTCGGCGGCGACCGCGTCGCCTTCCGGATCGGCCCCCAGCAGTTGAGCGTGCACGGGCCGGGGCTCGACCTCGGCGGCAACGTCGCACGCGTCCCGGTCCGCCCGGGCAACAGCGACATCTGCTTCGTCTGGGCGGGGCGGATCGAGGAGGCGGTGGCGCACCTGCGACGGCACGGCGTCGAGGTGGAGACGGGACCGGTCCGGCGGGTCGGTGCCGGTGGCGCCGGGACCAGCGTCTACTTCCGCGACCCGGACGGAAGCCTGCTGGAGTTCATCTCCTACCAGGAGACGCCGTGACGGTGGCCGGTCAGAGCGGGATTCACCTCGGCCCGCCGACCGGCGACGCCCAGGTGGGGCGCCGGATCAGGCAGAACGGGTGGCCCGCGGGGTCGGCGTACACGTGGTCGCCCGGCAACCGCCGCGCGCCCAGCGCGAGCACCGCCGCACCCGCCGCGTCCTGGTCGTCGACCATCACGTCCAGGTGCATCTGCTGCGGCACCGCCGGATCCGGCCACGTCGGCGGCGTCAGCCCGGAGGCGCGCTGGAACGCCAGCCCGGACGCCGCCGTACTGGTCGACACGACGGCGAAGTCGTCGTCCGCGTACGTGATCGGGTCGCCGAGGACCGCGCTCCAGAACCGTGCCTCGGTCATCGGATCCGGGCAGTCGACGATCAGGTGGTGGAGCCTGCCGAGCGGCATCGCGATCACCTCGTCAGCTCAGCCGCAGGTCGTGCTCGTCGAGGGCGGCCTCGATGACGTCCAGCGCCTTCGGCCCCATGCCGTGCAGGCGGGCCAGCTCCGCTCGCGGCACGCCGGCGAGCCGGCGCAGCGTGGTGTAGCCGGCGGCGGTCAGCGCTCTCGTGGCCGGTGCGCTGATCTTCGGCAGGCGGTCCAGGGACGACGTCATCGCCCGATGCTAGACCGCTAGGACCAGACCCGAAGCCCCTCCGAGCGCCCGACTGCCCCGGACGCGAACTCGTCCCCTTCAGACAGCCCTCAGGGCGGAGTCGGGGAGAAGGCCCGAGGGGCATATCGGGGCGTTTCCGTATAGGACTCGGGTGGGGCGCCGCTGAAGAATCGACGAGCATCCACACACTGGGAGGTGCCGTGTTCCGACGCACCGTGGCCGTCGCTCTGGCCGCGCTCACCGTCCTGGTGGGACTGCCCGGCGCGGCGCGCGCCGACGGTCCGCCGCAGCGGCTCGTCTGGGGCGAGTGCGCCGACGACCTGCCGAACGTCCCGCCGGACGAGCGCGTGCGATGCGCCCGGCTCCGCGTGCCGGTGGACTGGACCCGGCCGAACGGCCCGACGTTCGAACTCGCCGTGGCACGCCGGCTCGCGCGAACGCCGGAGCGGCGGGTGGGCACGCTGGTCTTCGGGCCGGGCGGCCCCGGCGACTCGGGGGTGGAGCGCATCCGCAAGGGCGACCGGTTCAGCGGCGAGTTGCTGGACCGGTTCGACCTGGTCAGCTTCGACCCGCGCACCGTGGCCCGCACCGCCGCGCCCGTCTGCACGCCGGATCCGGCGCTGCGCAAGCCGCCCGTCCCGCTGACCGGCCAGGCCGACTTCGACGCCGCAGTGGCCTACAACAGGGCCCTGTGGAGCAGGTGCCGCCCGACCAGCCCGGTGTTCGACCACGCCGACACGCTCAGCACCGTTCGCGATCTCGACGCGTTGCGGCGGGCGCTGGGGGAGCGGCGGCTGTCCTTCCACGGCAGCTCGTACGGCACGCTGCTGGGCCAGCAGTACGCCGAGCGGTACCCCGGCCACGTGCGGGCCGTCGTGCTGGAAGGCGTGTTCGACCACAGTCTCGACGTGCGGTCCTTCGTGCGGACACAGGCCGCCGCGTTGCAGGACTCGTTCGACGAGTTCGTGTCCTGGTGCGACAGGTCGGCGGACTGTGTGCTCCACGAACGGGACGTGCGGTCGGTGTGGGCGCGGGTGCTGGCCCGCGCGGACCGTGGCGGGTACGCCCCCCGTACCGCCTTCGACGTCACCGCCGTGGCACTCGGCCTGCTCGCCGGCCCGCGCTGGCCGCAACTGGCCGTGACCGTGCGGGACATGGACGCCGGCACGCCGCCGCCGGAGGTGAACCTCCCGCTCTCGGTCGCGGCGTTCTGCGCGGACTGGCCGGCGCGGGTGCGCGACCACACCGACTACGCCGGCCTGGTCCGGGACGCCGTGGCAGTCGCCCCGGACGTCCGGTACGGCGCCGGTCTGCTGGCCGTGCAGACCTGCCTGGGCTGGCCGTCCCCGGTCCGCAACCCGCCGCGCGCGCTGAACGTGCACACCCGCACGCCGCTGCTGCTGCTCAACGCGCGGCACGATCCGCGCACCGGCTACGCCTGGGCGGAGAACGTCGCCCGGCAGTTGGGCCGGCACGGGCGTCTGGTCACCTACGAGGGCTGGGGCCACGGCACCTACCAGCGCACCGCCTGCACGGAAGCGGTGGTGGACAGGTACCTCGTCGACCTGACGGTGCCCGCCCCCGGCACGCGATGCCCGGCGAGCTGACCCGGCGCGCCGCTAGAGCGCCGGTCCCGGGTCCGACGCCCCGGCGAGCGTACGGGCCGCCGGGCGCCGGTGCGGCAGCGCCGCCAGGCCCAGCACGAGCAGCAGCAGGACCGTGCCGACCAGGAACGGCAGCGACAGGGCAGGCTGGCCGAGCCACTCCCACGGCACGTGCCAGCGCGGATGCGGCTCGTCCAGGTGGTGCGTCAGCATCAGCGGCGCACCGAGCAGGATCGGCGCGACCCAGAACACCATCGCGACGCCGTACAGGACCTTCGCGGGCCCCTGCACCAGCGGGCGCCGTCCCTCGGCGCGCCGGCTGGCCCAGCCGAACAGGACCCAGCCGCCGGCCAGGCCCAGCACGAAGCCGAGCATCCCGGCGGGGTAGGCGGTGCCGGGGGTGGCGCGACTGAGGGTGACGTTCGTCGAGCCGTCGGCGGTGAGTTCCACGGCGAGGATGTGGTCGCCGCGTTCGGCGTACACGGTGATGTCCGAGGGGATGGACGCCGGGTCGCATCGCGGAGTGTCGGGGACGCAGTCGTAGGCGTCGGCGTAGAAGGGCTCGTGGCGCTTCCACCCGGCGGCGTCCAGGCGTTTCCGCAGGTCGGTGAGGCCGCCGGCCGGCGTCTGGTCGAACGACGCGGTCAGCTCCGCCAGCGCGTACTCGCCGCCGTCGCCGAGCAGCAGCTCGGACAGGAGATCCTCGCCGAGCGGGTGCCCGTAGACGAGGAACACGGCGGGCGGATCGTCCTGGTCGAGGTGGCCGGCCTGCCGGTCCGGGTAGAGCTGTCCCACCACGGCGGCCAGGTCCCGGTGGTCGAGCGGACGGGAGCCGAGCCAGGCGAGCCAGGTGCCGAACGACGCGGCGAACAACCCGCAGACCACCGCGAAGACCGACGCCCAGGCCACGACGGTACGGCTCGCCGGCCGTCCCAGCCGGGCGCGCAGACCGTGGCGTACGAGATTCGCCGCCACCCGGGTACGCCGGTGGGCCGCGCCGACGTCTCGTACCGTCTCCAGGATCTCGGCCCCGCGCGCGCGGCGGTAGTCACGGGGGTAGGCCAGCAGCAGCCAGCGGTGCATGGGCGTCTCCCTACGGGGCCGCGACGGTGGGGGTCAGGCGGTGCGGGGCCGCAGGGCGCGCAGCCGGGTCTCGGCGGCGGACGCGAGCTGCCGCAGCCGCTCGGTCTGGCGTGCCAGTTCGGCCTGCCCGTCGGCGCGCAGCCGGTAGTACCGGCGCAGCCTGCCGTCGACCACCTCTTCGTGGCTGAGTTCGACGAGGCCCTGCGCGACCAGCCGGTCCAGGGCGGCGTAGAGCGTGCCCGGCAGCAGGTTGACGCGACCGCCGGACAGGCCGGCGACCTCCTGGATGATCCCGTAGCCGTGGCGCGGCTCGTCGGCCAGCGCGGTCAGGATCAGGAACGTCGCCTCGCGCATCTCACTCACCGCGGCAACATATACAGTCAATCAATACATCGTCAACGGTCGTCGAGCAGATGCCGTCCGGCCATGAAGGCGCGCAGCGTCCCGGCGTCCTCGGCGGACATCAGCCACCGGGGGATCACGGTGGCCGGCATCCGTCCCACGTACACGATCCAGAAGTCCGGGGTCTCGGTGACCCGCGTGACGCCGTCCCAGGCGATGCCGCCGGACTCCGAGCCGCTGCGCATCATGATGTTGCGGTCGTCGATGTCGTAGCCGCCCTCGACGGCGTAGCCGCCGGAGCGGCGCCGGGCCCGCCACCGCACCCACGGCGCGTACAGCATCGACAGCACGCCGGCCACGATGAAGGCGGTCCACAGCGACGCGAAACGGTCACCCCGCTCCGACGCCTGCGAGGCGATCCACCCGATCACCCCGATCGCGGCGAGGGCCGCGCCGATGTAGCCGAACCGGCGCAGCCGGGCGGCGGCCAGCGCGGCGGCCACGCGGGCCGGATAGGCGGGGTCGGCCGGTACGGCGAAACGGATCTGCATCGGCACCGAGGACCACCCACCGGACTCGTGTTCGGGACGGCGGGAGCGCTGCCCCGCGAAGACGTGCGCTCCACGTTACCGGTGGCCGGCCGGGGTGCGGTTTTCCGCACCCCGGCGGCTGCGGCCGGCCCGCTCAGGTCGGCGGTCGACCTCATGGTCCGGAACACCGCGGCTTCATAGCGTCATCGGCATGATCCGTTTGTGGCACGTAGCCGGCCGGCTGGCCGAGGAATCCGATCCGCCGCAGGGTGGGCCGGCCGGGTTGGTGACCGATCTGATGGAGCGGCTCGGCGCTCCGGGCGCCGGCCTGGCGGTGGCGCTGGAGAACCTGTTCCCGCCCATCCCGAGCGAGGTGATCCTGCCGTTGGCGGGGTTCACCGCCAGTCAGGGCCGGATGAACCTGTTCGCCGCGATCATCTGGACCACCATCGGTTCGGTGGTGGGCGCGCTGGCGTTGTACTGCGTCGGCGCCGCGCTCGGACGCGACCGGGTCCGCGCGATCGCGGTACGGCTGCCGTTGATCCAGGTGAGCGACATCGACCGGACGGAGACGTGGTTCGCCCGGCACGGGGTGAAGACGGTCTTCCTGGGCCGCATGATCCCGATCTTCCGTAGCCTCATCTCCATCCCGGCCGGTGTGGAACGCATGCCGGTCCCCACGTTCCTGCTCTACACCACGTTGGGCAGCCTGATCTGGAACACCGTGTTCGTGATGTCCGGCTATCTGCTCGGGGAGAACTGGCACGTCGTCGAGCCGTACGCCGGGACGTTCCAGCGGGTCGTCATCGTGGTGTGCGCGCTCGCCGTCTCGTACTTCGTCGTGTCCCGGCTGATCAGGGCGCGCCGTCCGCGACCGGCGACCGAGCACGCCGTACGCGGCACGCTGTACGGAACCCCGCGCCGGCCGGACGACGGCCGGTGACCGGTGGCTAGGTTGGCAGGCGGCCGGACACGCGCCCGGCCGCCCGCCATCGACCCGGGACGACACGAGCCACGACGGGAGGCCCCGATGCCGGAGCACACGGTCCGCGGTCGGCGGTCGCGCCTTCTCGCCGTGGCCCGGCGAGGCCGGCCGGTGGCGGCCGTGGCCGTCGGAGTCCTGACCGCCGCGGCCGAGGCGCTGTTCCTGCTCCTCGCCGCGCTCGCCGTGGTCGCGGTCTCGCCGGCGCCGGCGGTCCGTCGCCGAGTCGGCGCCACCACCGTCCGGTACGCCCGGCGCGTCGCGGAGTGGGAGCGGCGACGCCTGGCGGTCGTCGCCTCGGAGGAAGTGCCACCACCGGTGCGGGCGAGCGGAGCCCGGGTCGTCGGCTACCTGGCCGCCCGGCTCCTGCCGGCGGCGCTCGGCGCGCTCACCGCCGGGCTGCTCGTGGTCGGCGTGGTGCTCGCCGCGATCGTGGTGCGCTCCTTCGTGGCGGGCACCATGACCGTCGCCGGGTTCCTGCTCCAGGTGCTGATCGGGGCCGCGCTGCTCGCGGTGAACCTCCAGGCGATGGCCGGTGTGGGCACGCTGGACCGCCGGCTGGCCCACCGCCTGCTCGAATCCCACACGCGCGAGGCGTTGCAGCGGCGGATCAGCGAACTCGCGGTCAGCCGGGCCGGCGTCATCGCCGCTGTCGACGCCGAGCGTCAGCGCATCGAGCGCGACCTGCACGACGGGTTGCAACAACACCTCGTCGCCCTCGGCATGCTGCTCGGGCGGGCGCGCCGCAGCCGCGACCCCGACAAGGCACGCGCCCTTCTCACGCAGGCGCACGAGGATGCCCAGCGTGCCGTCGACGAGCTGCGGGAGGTGGCCTGGCGGGTCTATCCGTCCGCACTCGACCACACCACCCTCGACGAGGTGCTGACCATGGTGGCACAGCGGTCGGCGACACCCGTCAAGATCATCTACGATGTGCCGGTCCGGCCCGCACGGCCGGTCGAGACCGTGCTCTACTTCGTCGCCTGCGAGGCCCTCACCAACGCCACCAAACACGCCCGTGCCACGCTCGTCGCGATCGAGATCGAGGCGCGGGACACGACGATCGGGATGCGTGTGCACGACGACGGCATCGGCGGCGCCGACCCGCACGGCAGCGGCCTGCAGGGGCTCGCCCGCCGGGTAATCGCGCTGGACGGCCGGTTCGACGTGCACAGCCCACCCGGTGGACCCACCACGATCCGAGCGGAGCTGCCGTGCGCATAGTCCTCGCTGAAGACTCCACCCTGCTCCGCGAAGGGCTGATCCGCCTCCTGGCCGACGAGGGACACCAGGTGGTGGCCGCCGCCGCGGACGCCGACCAGCTCGTCGCCGCCGTCGACGAGCACCGCCCCGACGCCGTCGTCACCGACGTCCGGATGCCGCCCACCAACACCGACGACGGACTGCGGGCCGCGCTGGAGATCCGCCGCCGCTGGCCGCACGTCGCCGTGCTGGTCCTGTCCCAGTACGTCGAGAAGCGCTACGCCGCGAAGCTGCTCGCGGACCGGTCCGAAGGCGTCGGCTACGTCCTCAAGGACCGCGTCGCCCAGGTCGAGGAGTTCCTCGACGCGCTCGACCGCGTCGCCGCCGGCGCCACGGCGCTCGACCCCGAGGTCGTCCGGCAACTCATGTCCGCCACGAGCCACAGCGACCCGCTGGGCCGCCTCACCCCCCGGGAACGCGACGTGTTGCACCACATGGCGCAGGGGCACACCAACGCCGCGATCGCCGGACGCCTGCACGTGTCGCAGAGCGCTGTCGAGAAGCACGTCAACACCATCTTCGACAAGCTCGACCTGTCCCACGTGACCGGCTACAGCCGCCGCGTCCTGGCGATCCTGCGCTACCTGGGCTCCTGATGCCGACCGGCTCGTGAAGGGGACGGCCGGTCAGATCCGGCGCAGCACCAGCGTCACGAACCCCAGCACGCCGCGGTATCCGCGCAGCCACTGGTCGCGGTGCTCCCGGGCGGCGGCCAGCGCGCCGGCGGCATCCGGGTGACCCGGGTTGTCCAGCGCCCACTCGGTCAGCGAACCGGTCCACGACCACTCGTAGTCGTCCCACTCGGCGGCGTCGCTGACGTGCGCGTACACCGGGGTCCAGCCGGCCTGCTCGCCGGCCGCGACCAGGCCGGCGAGGTCGGTGTGGTCCTCCGGCTTCGCGTCCAGCGCCGCCAGTGCCTCCGGCGTCGGCGGCACCTGCCAGAATCCCTCACCGACCATCAGGACGCCGTCGGCGTTCACGTGCCGGCCGGCCAGCTCCAGCGTGCCGCCGAACCCGCCGAACGCGTGCGTCGACCCGACGCAGAGCACCAGGTCGTAGTCGCCGTCCGGCACGTACGACCGGGCGTCGCGCTCGTGCAGCGTGAGCCGGTCGGTGAGGCCCCGCACGGCGGCGGCCTCAGTGGCGCGTTCGAGCGCGTGCGGGTTGAGGTCCACGCCGTCGGCGTGCCCGTCCGGGTGGTGCGCGAGTGCCTGCAACGCCCAGGCGGCCTCGCCGCAGCCCAGGTCGAGGATCCGGGCCGCCGGCCGGCGACCGGCCCGGCGCAGCAGCCGGTTGACGTTGACGCCGGAGAGCGGGGCCGCGATCGGGTGGTGCGAGTGCGCGATGCTGCTCAGCCGTTGACGGTCCATCGTCGCAGTCAACACGAGCACAACCGGATTGTCGTGCCGGTCAGGTGCGGCAGACGATCGTCGCGTCGTCGGTGGCCACGCCCTCGCGTGCCTCCGCCTCGCGCACCCGGCGGACCACCTCGGCGGGGCCGTCGGTCTCCAGCAGGCGCAGCAGCCCCGGCCAGTCGGTCAGGCCGAACGTGTCCACGAGGCGGCTCGCGCCGTTGCTGAGCAGCGCCGCCGTGCGTACGTCGTCGGCCGGGCACTCGCCGGTGACGGCCTCGTCCACCACCCGGGGGTCGTCCTTGGCGACCCAGAACCCGCCGAGGCTGTTCCGCCGGGCCCGCAACTCCATGAACAGCCGCCGGTACTCGTCGCCGCCCTCGGGCACGTCCCTCAGCCGCTCCTCGAAGGACCGGGCGATCACCACCTCCCGCGGATCGTGGGCGACGACGGGCTCGCCCACGGCCCGGCCGACCACCGCGACGGCGTCGCCGAGGACCAGGTGCTCGACGGTCCCGCCGGAGAACCGGAGCATCGCCACTGCGGCGAACGGGCTGATCGGGTGGGTGACGTCGCAGGTGTCGCGGTGCTGGTCGGTGACCCGCTCGATGCCCTCGGCCAGCACGTCGCGCAGGCTCCGATCCTCGGCCAGCGCCCCGAGCAGCGCGCCGCCGAGCCGGGTCGCGTACCAGGCGATGCCGTGGTGGCAGACCTCGTCCGCGCCGGAGATGCCACCGGCGCCGTCGACCAGGACCATGCCGCAAGGGACGGCGCCGGCGAGATCCTCATTGGCGCGGCCGGGATGCCCCGCGTCGGTCGCCATCGCTACCCGCATGCGCCCCATCATGCCTGCGTCGGCGGCCACGCGGTGCCCCGCGAGGCTTGATCTCAAGCGCGGTTGAGGTCCTAGCGTCGTGCTCACCGACCACTGCCGGAGGTAGACCACCATGACGACGCCGCACCTGTCCGACGCCGAACTCGCGGGCCAGCCGGCCGCCTACTGGACGGGCGTGGCGTACGAGTCGCTGATCGCCTTCACCCGCGCCCGGCAGGCCGAGCACGGCTTCACCCAGCCCCAGTTCTGGCTCCTGCGCAACCTGTCCCCGAACGACCTGCTGCCCGGCGGCGGCGGGCTGACCGTCCCCGAACTGCGGCAGGCGATGGCCTCGTATCTGCGGGCCGAGGACGACCTGGACGCCGAGGCGGAGGTGCTGCGGGAACGCGGCTGGCTCAGCCGCGACGCGGACGGCCGGCTGCGGATCACCGAGGCGGGGGAGGCCGCCCGGAACCGCCTCAAGCAGCACGCGCCGGCGATCCGCGCCCGGATCCACGAGGGCGTCGACGACGCGGACTACGTCACCACGCTCAAGGTGCTCCGGCAGATGATCCGCAACACCGGCGGCACCGGGTAGCGAACCGGCCCGACTCAGGACGCCCGTAGCCGCCGGAGGGCCAGGCGCACTCCCTGATGGAGCAGCACGCCGGCGCCGGTGTTGACGACGGCGAGCACTGCCGCGCCGAGCAGTCCGGCGCCGACGTCCATCACGTCGGTCGCGACCAGCACGGCCGGCCAGCCCAGCGCCGCGGCGGCGAGCGACGACCGCCACCAGCGCCCGAGGAGAACCCCGAACAGGATCAGCACCGGGATCATCGCGAACGACCTCCCACCGCCGGCTCGTTCGAGCGTACGCCCAGGCCACCCCCCGTCGGTCGTCGCGACTGCCGGAATCGGCCGTACGGGCACGCCCGGGCCGCCAGGATGAGGTGATGCGCGCCAGTCAGAAGATCCGCCACCGGCACGCCGACGTCGACGGCCTGGAGGTGTTCCTCCGCGAGGCGGGACGCCCCGGCGACCCGGCGGTGCTGCTGCTGCACGGATTTCCCAGCTCGTCGCACACGTTCCGCGAGGTCATGCCCGCGCTCGCCGAGGTCGCGTACGTGCTCGCGCCCGACCTGCCCGGCTTCGGGATGTCCTCGTCGCCCACCGTCGACGAGTACGACTACACGTTCGAGAACCTGTCGTGGACGGTCGAGCGGCTCCTCGGCCGGCTCGACGTGGACCGCTTCTTCGTCTACCTGCACGACTTCGGCGCGCCGGTCGGATACCACCTGGCCACCCGCGCCCCGGAACGGATCCGCGGCCTCGTCGTGCAGAGCGGCAACGCGCACGCCGACGGGCTCGGCGCGCAGTGGGACACCGCGCGGGCGTACTGGGCGGACCCGGGCGAGGCCACCCGCGCCGCGCTGCCGGACTGGCTGACCTTCGCCGGCACCCGGGACCAGTACCTCGCCGGGCTGCCCGGCCACGTACGCCGGTTGCAGGCGCCCGAGGCGTGGCACCTGGACTGGGCGCGGATGACCCGGCCCGGCAACGTCGAGGCGCAGTTCGCGCTGTTCACCGACTACGCGAACCACGTCGCCCGGTTCGGCGAGATCGCCGCGTACCACAGCGCCCACCAGCCGCCGGCGCTCGTGCTGTGGGGCCGGCACGACGCGTACTTCGACGTGGACGAGGTGCTCGCGTACCACCGCGCGCTGGACCGGATGGACGCGCACATCTACGACGGCGGCCACCTGCTGCTGGAGACCCACGCGGCCGAGTGCGCCGCGCTCATGCGCGCGTTCGTGCGGGACAACTCGTGAGCCGGGAAGCCGCCGACCTGGAGCTGCCGCACGACCTGACGTCACGGCGCGGTCGGCGGCTTCGCCTTCTGCGGGTGGATCGTCTCGTGCCGGGCCAGCATGGCGACGAACTCCCCGATCTTGCGCTGCCGGGTCTCGGCGCGCTTGACCGCGTTGAGCCGGTGAATGAGCGAGAACCTGTTGGCGCTGGTCAGGACGTCGAACATGGCCTGGGCGGCAGGCTCGGCAGCGATGGCGGCGAGCAGGTCGGCGGGCACCTCGGCCTCCGACGGGGGCGCGTAGGCCGCCGCCCACCGGCCGTCCGCCTTCGCCGCCTCCACCGCGGCCCGGCCCGCGGGCGTCATCCGCCCCTCCGACTCCAGCCGGGCCACGTGCGCGACGTTGCGCTGCGACCAGGAGCTGCGCGCCCGGCGCGGGGTGTACCGGATCCAGGAGCTCTCGTGGTCGCGCTTGCGGCCCTGCCCGTCGATCCAGCCGAAGCACAGTGCCTCGTCGACCGCCTGCTGCCAGGTCAGCGTGGTGATCGTGCCGCCCTTGCGGCCCAGCGCCAGCCAGACACCCGGCGACGTGTCGTGGTTGGCGGACAGCCACTCGCGTAGCGCGTCCGCGTCGGGCACGATCAGCTCGTCCAACTCGGCGGTTCCCATGACCCGCAGGCTATGCCGGGGGTACGACATCCGCGCCAGCCTGCCGCTCGTGCGACCGGCGGGCGGCCAGCAACTCGTCCAGGTGCCGCTCGCTCCACGACCGGGCCGCCGCGACGAGCGTCAGCAGACTGCGGCCCAGCGGCGTCAGCGCGTACTCCACGCGCGGCGGGTTCTCGTCGTAGGCCGTGCGTGTGACCAGCCCGTCGCGTTCCATCGCCCGCAACGTCTCGGCCAGCACCTTCGGCGTGATCGTGCGCAGCGGCACCCGCAGCTCGGTGAACCGGCGCGGCCCGTGCTCCAGGCACAGCACCACCATCGCGGTCCACTTGTCGCCGATCTGAAACGGCATCGTCCGCGACGGACAGGCGGGATCGAACATGTCCGGATCGAGCGGCGTCACCGCCCGAGCGTAACGCCGGTACCGTTGCGGTAACCGGCACCCGGCGCTCTAGCGTCGCGCCATGACCAGCATCGCCGTCTTCGGCGCGGGCGGCCGGGCCGGCCGCGCCGTCACCGCCGAGGCCCACCGCCGTGGCCACCGCGTCACAGCCGTCGTCCGCGACCCCGCCCGCCATCCCGACCTCACCGCGGCGGTACGCGGCGACGTCACCGACCCGGAGGCGGTCGCCTCGATCGGGTACGGGCACGACGCCGTCGTCCACGCGGTCAGCCCGGCCTCCGGGCCGGAGGCGCTCGCCGCGGCCGGCCCCGATCCGGAGTTCTTCGTCCGGGCGGCCGACGCGCTCCTGCACGGCCTGGCCCGCTCAGGTGTGCCGCGGCTCGTGGCGATCGGCCTGTTCGCCACGCTCACCGACGCGCACGGCCGGCCTCTCTACGACGACCCGGCCGTCCTGCCCGCCGCGCTGCGGCCGTTCGCGCTCAGCCACGCCGCCGGCCTGGACCGGCTCCACGCGGCGGAGACCACAGTCGACTGGCTCGTGCTCACCCCGCCCGCCGCGCTGGACGTGGACGGCGCTCGCACCGGCCGGTACCGGCTCGGCGGCGAGCAGGTCCCGGAGTCGGCGCACCTGTCGTACGCCGATCTGGCGGTCGCGGTGGTCGACGAGATCGAGTCGCCGCGCCACCACCGCACCCGGGTCTCCGTGTTCGGCTAGCTAGCCGCCCGCGCCGTTGTGCCGCGCGACCAGGTCCGGCAGCTCGTCCAGCGAGTCGATGCGGAACAGGCACCGGCCGGCCACGTCCGGCATGTCGAGGATGTGGCCCCACGGGCCGCGCCGGATCAGGCACGCCGCCATGCCGGCGGCCATCGCCGGGGCGGCGTCGTTGTCCGGCCGGTCACCGACGTACAGGATCGCCGACGCGTCGCCGCCGCCCTCGCGGACGACCCGGGCGAAGAACTCCGGCGCCGGTTTCGCCACGCCCCAGGCCGCCGACGTGCCGATCACGTCCACCGGCAGGTCCAGTGCCCGCAGCGTCGCCTCGGCGTGCTCCGGCTGGTTGCCGGCCAGGCCGACGCGCAGTCCCTGCTCCCGCAGGGCGGCCAGGCACGCCCGCGCGTCCGGGTAGAGATCGTCGGCGCCGAACGACTCCGGGTCGCCGGCCGCGACCCGGCGCGCGAGTTCGGCGGTGAGATCGAAGCCGGGCCGGAAGGCCCGGAACACCTCCTGGTAGTCCAGGCCACGGGCGATCACCGCGCCGAAGACGGCGGAGAACGTGTGCCGTGGAACGCCCAGCCAGTCCGCCCAGGTCGCGAACTCGCGCGTCTCGTCGAGGATCGTCCCGCCCACGTCGAAGAAGACCGCCCGGATCATCAGCGGATCGTACTGTCGTTGATCAGCCAGTGGGGGGCGCCCGGGTGGCGCAGACTGCCCGCATGAATCCCGCCTTCCTCCCCGAACCGCCGCAGAGCCCGGCGGCGAAAGCCGCGTACGAGGACGACCTCGCCGCCGACGGCTACGTCAACAACCTCACCCGCGTCTGGTGCTGGCGCCCGGACGTGCTGATGTCGTTCCAGAACACGCGCACCGAGTTGCTGTCCGAGTCCACGCTGTCCTCGCGGGAGGTCGCGGTGCTGGTCGCCGCCACGGCCGCCGCCCGGGGCGACTCGTACTGCGCGCTGGCCTGGGGCGCGCGGCTGGCCGGGATGAGCGACGAGACGACCGCCGCGGCGGTGCTGCGCGGCACCGAGGCGGACCTGTCCGAGCGGGAGACGGCGCTCGCCGACTGGTCCCGCCGGGTCGTGACGGACCCGAACGCCACCATCGAGGCCGACACGCAGCGCCTGCGCGACGCCGGCCTGAGCGACCGGGAAATCTTCGAGGCGACCACGCTCATCGCGTTCCGGCTGGCCTTCTCCACAGTGAACGACGCGCTCGGCGCGCGACCGGACGCGCAACTGGCGGAGAAGGCGCCACGGCTCGTCCGGGAGGCGGTCACCTTCGGCCGCCCGGTCTGAACGAGCGGATTCCGGGCCCGGGCCGCGCCTCGACCGGGCGGCCACGGGCAGCGGTCCGCCACGCGACCGGAGATCATCATCTGGTGACCGACACCGCCGCGTACGCCTTGGCCGTTCCGCCGTTGTTCGCCGCCCTGGCCCCGGCGCGCGACGTCCTGATCGCCGGCGCCGGTGGCGGCTTCGACGTGTACGCCGGCCTGCCGCTGGCGCTGGCACTGTGGCAGGCCGGCAAGCGGGTGCACCTGGCCAGCCTCTCCTTCTCGGAGCTGGAACTGCTCGACCGGCAGGTGTGGGTGGACGAGCACGTCGCGGCGATCCGGCCGGACACCCTCAGCCCCGACTGGTACTTCCCGGAGGCGCACCTGGCCCGCTGGCTGGCGGGCCGGGACCTGCCGCCGACCGTGTACGCCTTCCCGCCGCTGGGCGTGCAGCCGCTGCGCGAGGCGTACCGGCACCTGGTCGACCGGCTCGACCTCGACGCGATCGTGCTCGTCGACGGCGGCACCGACATCCTGCTGCGCGGCGACGAGAGCGGCCTGGGCACCCCGGTGGAGGACATCACCAGCCTGGCCGCCGTGGCCGGGCTGGACGTGCCGATCCGGTTGGTGAGCAGCCTCGGGTTCGGCATCGACGCGCACGACGGCGTCAACCACGTCGAGGTGCTGGAGAACCTGGCCGCGCTCGACCGGGAGGGCGGCTACCTCGGTGCCTTGTCCATTCCGGGCTCCAGCCGGGAGGCGGTGCTCTACCGGGAGGCGGTCGCGCAGGCCCAGGCCGCCACCCCGCACCGGCCGAGCATCGTCCAGGGGCAGATCGCCGCCGCCACCGGCGGCGCGTGCGGAGACGTACGGTTCAGTCGGCGCACCGGCCACGGCGACCTGTTCGTGAACCCCCTCATGGCGATCTACTTCTCCGTCGACCTGCCCCGGCTCGCCGCCCGCTGCCTCTACCTCGACCGGATCGAGAACACGATCGGGCGGCGTCAGGTCGTCACCCGCATCGAGGCGTTCCGCGACGAGCTGCGGGCCACCCGGGTCCCGCGGGCGTATCCGCACTGACGGCCACGGCATGTCGTACCGGTGTGGGAGGGTCCGGGCATGACGACGTTCGTGCTCATCCACGGTGGCGGGGGCAGCGCGTGGGACTGGCATCTGCTGGTCCCCGAGCTGGCCGCCCGGGGTCACGACACGGTGGTGCCGGAACTGCCGATCGGGGACCGTTCGGCGGGGTTCGCCGAGTTCCGCCGGACGGTGGTCGACGCCGCCGGCGACCGCGACGACCTCGTGGTGGTCGGGCACTCGTACGGCGCGTTCACCGCACCGCTGGTCGCCGACCGGCTGCCGGTGCGGCTGCTGGTCCTGCTCACCCCGATGATCCCGCGGCCCGGTGAGAAGCCGGGGGAGTGGTGGGGCAACACCGGCTACCGCGAGCCGGAAGGGGTCAGCGAGGAGCAGCAGTTCTACAACGGCGTGCCGGCCGGGATCGTCGCCGAGGCGCCGTCGCACGGCCGGGAGCAGGTCAGCGCGGAGTGGGACGAGCCGTGGCCGCTGGCCACCTGGCCGGCCGTGCCGACGAGGGTGCTCATCGGCCGCGACGACCAGTTCTTCCCCGCCGACTTCCAACGCCGGGTGGCCGCCGACCGGCTCGGCGTGGTTCCGGACGAGATCGACGGCGGCCATTCGGTGGCGCTCAGTCGCCCCGGCCCGCTCGCCGACCGGCTGACCGCCTACCTGTCGGCCTGACCGTCCGGCCGCCGGGTTCAGGAGACCGCAGCGGCCGGGCGTGCGGGCTCCGGGTCGCGTGTGTGCCGGCGCGCCGGCAGCAGCAGCGGCGTGGCGAGCAGCAGCACCCCGGACACGGTGATCGCGGCGAGCGGGCCGACGACGGTGGCGAGGACGCCCCACACGGTCATCAACGCGGCCTGGGTGAGCCGGCCGGTGACGCTCCACGCGGTCAGGACCTGCGCGGTGTGCGCCTGCGGGGTCCGGCGCAGGCGCTCGGTCGCGTAGATCGGGTTGAACACGCCCATGCACGTGATGAGCACCGACTCGACGGCGATCACGGTCAGCAGTCCGGTGGTCCCGGGGTGGGTGAACGCGAGACCGAGCGGAACGATCGACCGCAGCCAGCCGGACACCGTCATCACCCGCTGCCGCCCGTACCGCCGCACCAGGCGCGGGCTCAGGCGTGCGCCGAGCACGCCGCCGAGCGCGGAGACGCCGAAGACCAGCCCGTACTGCCAGGCCGCCACCCGGTACTCACCCAGCAGGAGCACCGCCAGCAACGGCGCGGTCGCCATGATCAGGCCGCCGACCAGCACCGAGTTGAGGAACAGCCGCCACAGCACCGGGTCGCGGCGCACGAACCGCCAGCCCGCGCCCAGGCCGGCGGCCCGCGAGCCGCCCGCCGGGACGCGGGGCGCCGCCGTGTCGCCGGCCCGGATCCGCCGTACCGCGAGCGCCGACAGCAGGTGGCTCACGGCGTCGGCGGTGATGGTGACGACCGGGCCGAGCAGCCCGACGAGCGCGCCCCCGAGCGGCGGCGCGGCCGCCGTCGCGGCCCAGCTCGTCGCCTCGAACCGCCCGTTCGCCGCCAGCAGCCCGTCACCGTGGACCAGGCTCTTCAGGTACGCCCCGGACGCGGCGGTGAACGTGATGCCGGCCGTCCCGCAGACCACCGCGACGACGAGCAACTGGCCGTAGGACAACACCCCGAGCGCGTACGCGGCCGGCACGCTCGCCAGCGCCGCGAACCGGACCAGATCCGTCGCGACCATCACCGGCAGCTTGGACCGGTACGCCACCCACGGGCCCAGCGGGACCGCCAGCACCGCCGCCACGGCGAGCCCGGCCGCCTCCAGGAGCGACACCGCGAACGCCGACGAATCCAGCACCCGCACCGCGATCAGCGGAAACGCGCCGAACGCCAGCCAGGTGCCGTACGTGCTCACCGCGTAGGCCGACCACAGCCACCCGAAATCCGATCCCCGTCTCCGCACGCCCGCCCCCGTCGCCGATGCCCCGCGCATCAGACCGGCCACGCGGGTGCCGCAGCAAACAACCGCCGCCCGGCGCGCCACAACCATCGGCTGGACCCGCCTACTGTGGGCCGGTGGACAGCGAGGCGGTGCGGTCGTTCGTGCGGGCGGCCGAACTCGGGCAGTTCCGGCACGCCGCCGACGAGCTGGGCGTCACCCAGCAGGCCGTGTCGAAGCGGATCGCCGCGCTGGAGCGGGAGCTGGGAGTGCGCCTGTTCACCCGTACACCCCGGGGGGTCGAGCTGACACACGACGGCCGGGCGTTCCTCCCGCACGCCCGGGGCGTCGTCGCGGGCGCGGACCGCGCGGTCGCCGCGGTCCGGCCCGGCGCGCGGGCGCCGCGCATCGACGTGCTCGGCCTGCGCAGCGCGCAGGCCGTCCTGCTGCACGACTACTGGCGCTCGCACCCGGGCGTCGACCTGGACGTGGTGACGCTGCGGGTCGACGACCCACGGCAGGTCGCCGCCGCGGTCCGGGCCGGCGACGTGGACGCCGCGTTCCGCACCGTCACCGACCCGGCCGCGTTGCCGCCCGAGGTACGGATGGTCCGCGCCTTCGACTCGCCGCTGCAACTGCTCGCCGGGCCCCGGCATCCGCTCGCGTTCGCGCGCACGCTCACGCCCTCCCAGCTGCGCGGACACCGGCTCCGGGTGCCGGGCATCGTGCCGGGCAGCGAGTGGGGCGAGTTCTACGAGCAGCTCGCCGACGCCTTCGACCTGTGGGTGGACGCGACCGGGCCGAACTTCGGCACCGAGGTGCTCCTCGACACGCTCGCGGACTCGGCGGACGCGGCGACGCTCGTCGGCGCGCGGGACCGCTACCTCTGGCCCGGCGGCCACGACCTGCGCCGCATCCCGATCGCGGGTCCGGTGCTCGCGTACCCGATCAACCTCATGCTGCCCCGGACCGGCCCGCACCCGGGGCTGCGGCCGGTGATCCGCCACTTCGCGGGCCTCCCGGCGCTGACCGGTCCGGTCTGGCGGCCCTCGTGGGCCGGATGATCAGGGCTGCGACGTCCGCCGCGCCAGGTGGACCGTGACGTCGGCGGTGACCTCGACAATGCCGGGTAGGACGTCCCGGACGCGGCGGAACACCTGCTCGCGTACGTTCGGGGGCAGTTCGAGATAGGCCGAGACGGTCGACAGGAGACCGACGTAGTCGTCGGCGCTGATCGTGATCCGCCGCTCGATCTCCGACTGGCGCACGTCGGCGAACCACTCGGACGCGCGCAGCTCGGTGCCGGGCCACTGCATGCCGACCGCCGGCGGCGTGCCGTCCGGCGACGGGATCTCGTCGTCGGCGAGAAACTCGGCGCGGGCCGTGGCAACCGCGTCGCGCAGCGCCGGGTCGGCCAGCCGCAGCGGGCCGCCGAACGAGGCGAACACGCCACCGGGCGTGAGCAGCCCGGCGACCCGCTCCCACCGGCGGTCCGGGTCGGTCCAGTGCAGCGCCGCCGCCGCGTACACCAGGTCGTGCCGCCCGCCGGCGCGCAACTGCTCGAACGCGGCCTGCCGGACCCGGACGTCCGCAGGCACGTGCCGGCGCAGCTCGGCGAGCATCGCGGCGTCCGGGTCGGTGGCGGTGACCGCGATGCCGCGCCGGGCGAACAGCCGGGTGGCCTTGCCGGTCCCGGCACCGATCTCCAGGGCGCTCCGGACGGGCCGGCCCGCGTACGCCAGCACCAGATCGGCCAGTTCCTCGGGATAGCCGGGCCGGAACCGCTCGTACGCCTGGGCGGCCGCTCCGAAGCTCAACGCGCGATCCGGCATACGGATCATCCTTCCACGCTCGGGCCGCCGGGCTACGCGTCCGGGTCCCACGCCGCGATCCGGTCGAGCACGCGACGGTCGCCCTCGATGCTGAGCGCGTCCAGCGGAATCCGGCCGTAGAAGGCCAGGACCAGATCACCGGCGCTGGAACTGGCGACGGTGTCGGCCGGGCCCGCATCGGCTCCGGCAGGCAGGCGGGTGACCCGTACGCCGGCGGGGGAGAGCCGCACGCGCCACCATCCGCCCTCGGTGACGTGGTAGTCGAGGACGGCAGGCTCGTACGGCCACGGCACAGTGGTCGCGCAGCAGGTGGACAGGAAGTCCTCCACGCCGTCGAGGGCCACCTCGACCGGCACCGGCTGCGGTGCGCCCACGGTGAGCTGCGCGTCATAGGTGTGTACCGCGACCTCCTGGAGTTGGTGCCGGGCGACGGCGCCGCAGTTCTGCGGCGACTGCGACGTGTCCCACCACGTCCAGCAGCCCCGATCGGGTCCGGCGTCGCGCAGCGCGACCAGCAACCGCTCGGTGGACTCGGCCAGCCAGTCCCGCAGCGCCGTGCGCTCCCGGGGCGCGCCCGGCCCGTCCGGCGCTGCCCGTCCGGACGCCTCCGGTCCGGCCGCGACTGTGGCCGCCCACGAGCGGCGTCCCTCGCCGATGTGCCGGGCCAGGTCGAACAGCGTCCACTCGGGGCAGGTCGGCACCGGCGCGTCGAGGTCCGGCGCGGCGGCGACCGCGTCCCGGAACGCGGCCGCCCGGTCGTCGATCAGCCGCAGTCGATCGGTAAACGTCAGGGGTTCGGTCACCCCGGCTGTCTACCACCGTGCCCGGAAGCCCGACAGCGAGTTTCGGCGCGCACGTGCGCGGCGACGGCGTCGGCCACCTGCTCGGGCGGGGCGGAGGCGTCGATCAGACGGGCGTCGGTCGCCGACGCGAACGTGGCCAGTGCGCGGTCGACGTGGTCGTGCCGCCAGGCGCGCGCGCCGACCTCCACCTGGTCGGCGTCGATGCGGGCCCGCAACCGGTCCTCGGGGAGCGTGAGCACGACTTCCCGGACGTCGACGCCTGCGGCGCGGATGCCGCCGAGGATCTCCGCGCGGTACGCCGGGTCGAGCAGGCTCATCGGCACGATCCAGACGCCCGCGTGGTGCCGGTCCAGCCCGGTGACCGTCTGCACGACGAGGTGACGCCACAGCGGCAGGTCCTGGAAGTCTCCGGTGGGGGAGGCGACGAACGCGGTGAGCATCGAGCCGAGGAACTCCGGGTCGAACAGCCGCGCGTCCGGCAGCGCGCTCGTGAGCAGCCGCGCGGTGGTCGTCTTGCCGACACCGAACGCACCGTTGACCCAGACGATCACGCGATCATGATGCCATCGCCCGGCGGGTCCGACGTCCCCGTCAGGCGGCGAAGTCTACGCCGGCCAGCGGCACGCCCCGGTACGCGGCGAGGCGCTCGGCCTCCGCCACCACCGCGTCGCGTGCGCTGCCGGTGAGCTTGCGCCACTGCTGAACGGCGACGGTGAAGGTCCGGCCGGACTTGCGGGGCCGCCACGTGCCGGCCAGCTCCCCGTCGGCCAGCACCGCGCCGGGGCGGCCCAGCACCGGCCACAGCTCCTTGACGCGGGTCGCGTCCGGCACCAGCGTCGCCCGGTCCTTCGCCTGGAGGAACAGGTCGAACGGGCCGAGCAGGCGCGTCGTCGTGGTCTCGGCCGACGCCAGCGCGGCCTCGTCGGCGGCGAGCAGCCAGCGCGTCTCGCCGTCGACGCTCACCTCGACCGTGTCGCGCGGCCAGCGGGCCTTGACCTCCTTGACCGAGGCGTCGAGGTAGTCGGCCACGTGCTTCGGGGTGGCCGGGCCGAGCAGCCGCAGGTAGGCGCGGACGAGGTCGAACCGGTCGCCGGGGGCGTCGGCCGGACGGAATCGGGGGATGCGTTCCAGGATCGGCGGCGACGTGTCGAGCCGCAGCTCCAGGCCGGCGCGCACGGCGGCCAGCCGGAACGGCATCTCGTAGAGGTGGGTCGTGTCGCACGGCCGGCAGAACCGCAGGTAGGGCTCCGGCATCACCTCGGCGAGCCGCCCGGAGACCTCACCCTTGACCGTCGGGGTGCGGACGATCTCCCGCATCCGCGCGGCCACCTCGTCGAGCGCGGCGACGATGCCGATTCCGGCCGCCTTCAACGGCTTCGCCGCGTCGTAGATGCGCTTGCCCGCGTCGGCGTCGGAGAACGGCTCGACCGCGGCGGCCACCGCGCCCACGTCGGCACGGCGGTAGAGGTGCGGGGCGCCGCGTACGGTCCAGAGCAGGACCAGGTCGTCGCCGGTCAGCGGAGCCACGTCGACACCGCGCGCGGCGAGCGCCCACCGGCCGCCGTCGGGGCCGGTGTCCTGCACGCCGATGTCGAGCACGGCGGTGCCGGCCAGCGAACCCTCGGCCCGGTCGAGCTGCTGGGCGCGCACGCGGAAGGCCATGACCTGACGTCTGTCGACCATCGCCACAGCGTAGGCGCCGGCACCGACACGTCCGGCGCACCGACACGTCCGGCGCAGCGCGCGGGCCGGCGTGGCGCCGGGTGCCGTCAGCGGGCGGCGCGCGGCGCGGAGTCCGTCCGCCGGTCCGGGCCGGAGCGCTTGAGCAGGAACACCCCGCCGCCGATGAGAATGAGGCTGAACACGATTCCGAACAGGTTGCCCTCGGCGAGCGTGCCGAAGATGCCGAGCAGACCGAAGATGACGGCCACACCCCCGACCAGACGCATGACGTAACGACCGACTGACTTGCCCCGTGAGTCCACCATGGATGCCCGTCTACCCCTGCCGCCAGGGCGGCAAACGGGCAGCCCCGTCAGCGGGCGGCGAGCAGCCGTTCGCGGACCTCGCGGCGCAGGATCTTCCCGATCTGGGAGTACGGCAGCTCGTCGACGATCACGACCCGGCGCGGCACCTTGTAGCCGGCCAGGTGCGTGCGGCACGAGGTCCGGATCGCCTCCGGCGTGCCGGCCACCGCCGGGTCGACCACCACCGCGGCGACGACCTCCTCACCGTCGTCGGTGGGCATCCCCACGGCGGCGGCCTCACGTACGCCGGGGACGCGGCGCAGCGCCTCCTCCACCTCGGACGGGTAGACGTTGAAGCCGCCGGTGATGATCAGCTCCTTGATCCGGTCGACCACCGTCACGAAGCCGTCGGCGTCCATGGTGACGATGTCGCCGGTACGCATCCAGCCGCCCGGCAGCAGCACCTTGGCGGTCTCCTCGGGCCGGTGCCAGTAGCCGGAGAACACCTGCGGGCCGCGCACCAGCAGCTCGCCGGCCTCGCCGGGCGCGCGGTCGCGGCTCGGGTCCTCCGGGTCGACGATGCGCACGTCGGTGGAGGGGAACGGCACGCCCACGGTGCCGGGGCGGCGGGTCGGCGCGACCGGGTTGCCCACTGTGATCGGGGACGTCTCGGTCATCCCGTACCCCTCGACCAGCAGGCCGCCGGTCACCTGCTCCCACAGCTCCACAGTGGCCGGTGGCAGCGACATCGCGCCGGACAGCGCGTACCGGATGGAGGTGAGGTCGACGCCGCGTTCGCGGGCGACGGTGGCCAGCTTCGCGTAGACCGGCGGCACCGCCGGCAGGAACGTCGGCGGGCGGCGGCGGACCGCGTCGAGCACCTGGTCGGCGTCGAAGCGGGGGAACAGCACCAGCGTGGCCCCGATGCTCACGGCGAAGGTGAGGCAGAGCGTCAGCCCGTAGGCGTGGAACAGCGGCAGCACCGCGTACACCGTCTCCGCGCCGTCGCGCAGGCCCGGGACCCAGGCCCGGCCCTGCGCGGCGTTGGCGCGCAGGTTGCGGTGCGTCAGCACGGCGCCCTTGGGCTCGCCGGTGGTGCCACCGGTGTACTGGAGCAGCGCCACGTCCCCGGCCTCCGGCGCGGGATGGCCGGCGGGCAGCGGCCCGGCGGCGGCGACCAGGTCCGACCAGGCCAGGGCGCCGGGCGCGGGGGCGGTCATCGCGGCCCGGGCGGCGCGGACCTTCGGCAGCGGCACCCGCAGCGCCCACCGCTTGAGCCGCGGCAGCGCCGCGGTCAGGTCGACCGCCACCACGGTACGCACGGCGCCGCGTCCCGCCA
This sequence comes from Micromonospora sp. BL1, assembly GCF_003667485.1. NCBI lineage: Bacteria > Bacillati > Actinomycetota > Actinomycetes > Micromonosporales > Micromonosporaceae > Micromonospora > Micromonospora sp. BL1. The sequence continues at coordinate 19,090 of NZ_RCVK01000192.1, read as the reverse complement.
CCAGCGGCGCGACCTTGTCCCACGCGATCGCGACCGTCGCACCGTGGTCGGTGAGCTGCCGGTCCAGCTCGTCGGCGGTGTAGAGCGGGTTGTGCTCGACGACCACCGCGCCGAGGCGCAGCACGGCGTAGAACGCGACCACGTGCTGCGGGCAGTTCGGCAGCACCAGAGCCACCCGGTCACCCGGGCCGACGCCGAGCCGGCGCAGCGCCTCGGCGGCGCGGGCCACCTGGTCGGCCAGCTCGGTGAACGTGGTGGTGGCGCCGTAGAAGTCGAGCGCGACCCGGGGACCGAACCGTCCGGCCGCCTCGGTGAGCAGGTCGACGAGTGAGCCGTCCGGCTCGGCGATCTCGGCCGGCACGCCGGGTGCATAGCTGCGGGTCCAGGGTCGCTGGGCGGTCGCGTCCATCGCCGTTACTCCTCGTCGCGCGGATGACGCCCCCAGCCTAACTTGACCGCCCGGTAACCTACGCTTACGTAGGTTGCCGGGTGGGTCACACTCTCCGCAGGTCAGCGTCGGCGGGTCGAATGCTGGTGCACCACCCGCCGGCCCTTCACGATTCCGAAGATGATCACCGCGGCGAGCGCGATCACGCCGATGATGACGAGCCAGCGGACCGCCTCCAGCAGCAGCCCGAGCAGGATGAGCACACCGGCGACCACGCCGACCACCCAGAGCAACGCGCGCATGTCCCAGCCTCCCGTCGTACGGTGGGCCGTGCGCTTTCCCGCTGCTCGTGCGGGCATGCGCCGCCGGGTGGATCAGTGCCGGGCCACGTACACGGTGTTCGCCGCCTCCCGGCCCTGCAACGGGTTCGGGAACCGGACGACGTGCGCCACCGAGGTCGGGAACACCTCGGTCAGCGTGCGCTGGAACGCCGTGTCGGGCGGGTCGTTCGACCACAGCGCGAAGACGCCCTCCGGGTGCAGCAGCGCGGCCAGCCGGCGCAGCCCGTCGACCGTGTAGAACGGGGCGTGGCTGGGGTGCAGCACCTGGCGGGGGGAGTGGTCCACGTCCAGCAGCACCGCGTGGAAGCGGCGCCCGGGCTCGTCGGGGTCGAGGCCGCCGCCGGCGACCGCGGCGAAGAAGTCCGCCCGGACGAACCGGGTACGCGGATCGGTGGCCAGACCGGCGGCGAACGGCAGCAGGTCCCGGCGGTGCCAATCGATCACGTCCTCGATCGCCTCGACCACCACCAGCGACCGCACCCGCGGATCCTCCAGCGCGGTACGCGCGGTGTAGCCGAGGCCGAGCCCGCCGACCACCACGTCCAGCGCGTCCCCGGTCAGCGGGGCCAGCCCGAGCCGCGCCAGTTCGATCTCCGCGACCGGGAAGGCGCTGGACATGAGGTACTCGTCGTCGAGCTTCACCTCGTACACCTCGGCGTCCAGCGCCGGGTCACGGCGCCGCCGCAGGCTGATCTCGCCGATCGGCGTCTCACGCCAGGCCAGTTCCTCGAAACGCGCGCCCACCCGGTGTCCTCTCCGCCGATCCGTCCCCGGATGCTACCGGCCGGTCCCGGCCCGGCCCGGCGGAACGGCGGCGGACGGCGGTCAGTCGGCGGGGCGGGTGGCCACCACGACGGTGTCCAGCGCGTCGACGGTGCCGCCGTCGGTGGCCGGCACCGGCCGGCGGGCCGTCTCGGCCCGCTGCACACGCAGCCCGGCCAGCCCGTCGACCACCGACTCCGGCGTGAGCAGCACGTCCGGGTCCTGCGGGCCGCCGATGCCGCCGGAGAGGTTGGCCAGATCGTGGCCCACCACCACGAGCGTGCCGCCGGGGCGCAACGCGGACTTCGCCGCGGCGAGCACCCCGGCGAACTCCGGCGCGGTCAGGTGCAGGTAGCTGATCAGCACCAGGTCGTAGCTGTTCGGCACCGGCCGGTACGCGGTCACGTCCGCCACCCGCCAGTCGACCGTCACGCCCCGCGCGGCCGCCATCTCCCGCCCTCGGTCCACGGCCACCGCGGAGAAGTCCACCGCGTTCACCCGCCAGCCCTGACCGGCCAGCCAGACCGCGTTGCGGCCCTCGCCGGCGGCGATGTCCAACGCTGACCCGGGAGTCAGCCCCGCGACCGACTCGACCACGAAACGGTTGGGCTCAGCGCTCCACACCAGTCCGGGCGTGTCGGCGTACCGGCTGTCCCAGGCGCTGCTGTCCACTGTGTTCCCTCCTTCGGCGGCCCCACACCGCCAAGGTGACCGTACCGGCCACGGCAAGCGCTCCCACGGCGAGTCCCCAGACCGGCGGCAACTGCTGCGCGAGCACGAACACGCCCATCACCACGACGAACCAGCCGAACCCCCGGCGCAGCAGGTCGGCCGGGATCCGCCCGGCGAGCCGGCCACCGAGCAGGCTGCCGACGACGGCGGCGGCGGTGACCCCGGCGGCCAGCCCCCAGTGGATCTGCACGCTGGACAGGTAGCCGGCCAGACCGGCGAACGACTTCATCGCGATGACCACCAGCGAGGTGCCGACCGCGACCGGCATCGGCAACCCGCCCAGCAGGGCCAGAGCGGGTACGACCAGGAAGCCGCCGCCCGCGCCGACCAGACCGGTGACCAGGCCGACCACCACACCGTCGACGATCACCCGCAGCACCGGCAGCTCGCACGGCGCCGGCCGGCCCTCGGTGGACCGGCGGCCCCGGAGCATCGCGACCGCGGTGGCGAGCATCATCAGGGCGAACCCGGTGAGCAGGACGTCCGCCGGGACGAACTCGGCCAGCCGCCCGCCCGCGTACGCGCCGGTCATGCCGGCCACGCCGAAGACGAGCCCGGTGCGCCAGCGGACCCGGTTCGCCCGGCCGTGCGGCAGCACGGCGACGGCGCTGGTCACGCCGACGACGAGCAGCGAGGTGGCGATCGCCTCCTTGGCGGGCAGGTCGGCGACGTAGACCAGCAGCGGCACGGCGAGGATCGACCCGCCGCCGCCGAGCAGGCCCAGCGTCACGCCGATCAGCACCGCGCCGGCCAGCGTCAGCGCCAGCGTCGTCACCTGCGGCTCCCGTCGCGCAACTGCCCCACGATCGTGTCCAGGTCGCAGCTCGCGCCGCGGTTGTACGGCAGCTTGCTCAGCAGCATGCCCATGGCGCAGGTGTTGGTGAGCGCGGCGAACGTGAGGCCCGCGCCGATGAACGCGGCGACCCACTTCAGGCCGGGGACGAACACCGAACCGACGACGGCGGCGAGCACGATCGACCCGGCGACGAGGCGTACCTGGCGCTCCAGGTCCCAGCGCGGCCGGCCCTGGTTGACCGGGGCGTTCGTGGCCTGCCAGGCCAGCATGCCGCCGTCGAGCACCTTCACGTTGGGCAGCCCGACGGTGCCGAGCGCCTGACCGGCCTGGCTCGCCCGGACGCCGGAGCGGCAGATCAGCACCACGTCCTCGTCCAGGTGGCCGCGCAGCTCCGCGCGGTGCTCCCGGAGCAGGTCCAGCGGCACGTTGTACGCGCCGGGGATGTGCGCCGCCTCGAACTCGCCGGGGGTGCGCACGTCGAGCATCCGGGGCGTACGGCCGGCGGCGATCAGCTCGCGCAGGGTCGCCGCGTCGATGGTGGTGGGGGTGGTCGTGGTCATGCTTCGGTCTCCTTCAGCGGGTGTTTTCGGGCAGGGTCCAGCGCCGGCCGGCGTGGGGACACGCCGGCCGGGCGCTGGGGGAGAGGTCAGGCGGTGGGCGCCATGCGTACGCCGGCCGTCTCGGCCCGGCCGTACGAGTCGTCGATCAGCACCACATCACGGCCGGCGTTGGCGAGCAGGGACGCGGCGGCGGTGGCCCGGTAGCCGGAGCCGCAGTGCACCCAGACCGTTCCGGCGGGGATGTCGGCGAACCGCTTCGGCACGTCCGGCAGCGGCACGTGCACCGCGCCGTCGATGTGCCCGGCCTTCCACTCGTTCGTCATCCGCACGTCGAGGACGACCTGGGGCTCGGGCAGCCCGGCCGGGGTGTTCCCGGCCTGCGCGGCGGCGAGCGCGTCGAAGTCGGCCACGGGCAGCTCACGCAGCTGCGACGGGTCGGCGGTCCACTGCTCGGGCTCGCCGGTGGCCTGGGCGGCCGGGCGGTCGATGCCGATGCGGACCAGTTCCCGCTGGGCGTCGGCGACCTGCTCCGGGGTCTGCGCCAGGAACGTGATCGGCACACCCCAGTCGATCAGCCAGCCGAGCCACGTCGACATCGGCCCGTCCAGGCCGAGGCTGACGGTGCCGGCCAGGTGCGAGGCCGCGTACGCCTTGCGGTGGCGCAGGTCGACCACCCACTCGCCGGCGGCGATACGGCGGCGCAGCTCGTCGGCGTCGGCGCGGGCCACCGGCGTGAGGTCGACCGGGGCGGGACCGGCGGCGTTGGCGACGCCCATGTGGGCGTAGTACGCCGGGTAGGCGTCCAGCCCGGCCAGCGTCTCGGTGACGAACCGGTCGGCGGCCAGCCGCAGCACCGGGTTGGCCTCCTTCTCCCGGCCGATCGTCGACTCGGGGGCGTCGGCCTGGCTGGCCGAGCAGAAGCTGCCGAAGCCGTGCGTGGGCCACACCTGCGCGCCGTCGGGCAGCAGGTCGGCCAGCTTGCGCGCCGAGGCGTGCTGGTGGTGCGCCAGCTCGTGCGCGTACTGCTGGCCGAGCAGGTCGGTGCGGCCGGTGGTGCCGAACAGCAGCGAGCCGCCGGTGAACACACCGGCCGGCGTCCAGCCGCCGTCGGTGGCCTCGTCGAGCGCGTACGACAGGTGGTGGAACGTGTGACCCGGGGTGCCGATCACCCGCAGCCGCATCGTGTCCGACACCGGCACGGTGTCGCCGTCGGACACCGGGGTCCGGTCGAACTCGACCGTGTCGGCGGCGGCCACCAGGTACTGCGCGCCGGTGATCCGGGCCAGTTCCAGGCCGCCGGAGACGTAGTCGTTGTGGATGTGCGTCTCGACCACGTGGGTGATGCGTACGCCCTCGGTGCCGGCCAGGTAGAGGATGCGGTCGATGTCGCGCTGCGGGTCGACCACGATCGCCACCCGGCCGTCGGAGGCGAGGTAGCTGCGGTCGCCGAGCGAGGAGGTCGCGATGACGGACACGTCGAGGGTCATGCCGGTTCCTCTCGTTGCCTATATACCCCGGGGGGTATGTGCGGGACAGTCTGCGGCCTGGGATCTCCAGGCAGGTGCTTACCCACCCGCGTCGCGGTCACGCGACCCGGGCGGGATTCAGCCGGTCAGGCGGGCGCCGTCAGGCCAGTGACAGGAAGAGCTTCTCCAGCTCCTCCTCGGTCATCTCCGGCTCCTCGCCGGCCTGGCGGGCGGCGTCGCAGTAGCGCATGCCGGAGGCGATGATCTTGAACCCGGCCCGGTCGATGGCCTTGGAGACCGCGGCGAGCTGGGTCAGCGCGGCGCGGCAGTCCTCGCCGTTCTCCATCATCTCGATGACGGCGTTGAGCTGCCCCCGGGCCCGCTTGAGCCGGGTCAGCGCGTCGCCGGTCATCTCAGGTCGAAGCTTCACGTCCCACCTCCTGCTCTCGAAGATACCCCAGGGGGTACCCGTGCCGCCACCCGTCAGGCGGTCTTGGCCCGGACCTCGTCCATGTCGAGGTCACGCACGGCCCGGATCAGCTCCTCCAGTCCGGCCGTCGGCAGGGCGCCCGGCTGGGCGAACACCAGCACGCCGTCCCGGAACGCCATCAGTGTCGGGATCGACCGGATCTGGGCCGCGGCCGCCAGGGCCGGCTCGGCCTCGGTGTCGACCTTGCCGAAGACGATGTCCGGGTGCTGCTCGCTGGACTTCTCGTAGACCGGCGCGAACGCCCGGCAGGGGCCGCACCAGCCGGCCCAGAAGTCGACCAGGACGATGCCGTCCCGGTTGACGGTCTCTGCGAAGTCGGTGGTGGTCAACGCCACGCTGGCCATCAGTACCTCCGTTGTTTCGGGTTCCGGCATGTGTAACACACCCCCGGGGGTATCCATTCCGCGTGGGTGCTCCGGTCGGCGCGCCTCGATGCAACTCCACCCTTGACGGGTCCGGCCGCCTCGATCAACTCCAGTTCAGGGAGGTGGTGTGGTCCGGGTGGGGGATGTACTGCAGCCACCTCGGGGAGTCGGCGGGCAGGTGCTTCGAGCGGGGCGGGCTTCCAGCCCATGTCTTGATCGACTCCACTTCGGGGAGGTAGCCGGGTCCGGGCCGGTGTGATGCGGCCACTTCGGGGAGGTGGTGTGGCGGGTGAGTGCTTCGGCGTGGCGAACGCCGCTGTCCCACTGGGTGCGGTGCCTGTGAAGGGCTATGCAGGGCTCGGGCCTTGGCTGATGGCTGGGCTGCCTGTGCCGTACCTAGATCGACTGCACTACGGGGAGGTGGCCGGGTCCGGGTGGGTGTGATGCAGCCACCTCGGCGTGCTTGCGCTGGGGTGTGGCGCGGGCGCGCCGTGTCGGTGTTCGGGCGAAGTGGGGCCGGATGTACACCTCGTGGCGTGATCGACTCCAGTTCGGGGATGTGGTCGGGTCCGGGCCGGTGTGATGCAGCCACTTCGGCGTACTTGCGCCGGGCCTGGCGTGGGCGGGCCTTGTATCGGCCCCTCAGGCGAACTGGGCCCGGCGCGGGAGCTCACCCCCGTGCTTGATCGACTTCAGATCGGGGAGGTGGTGGGGTCCGGGGCGGTGGGATGCGGCCACCTCGGCGTACTGGCGGAGCGGGGCGACGACGAAGGGTTGGTGAGGGACACGCAGGGTCGCCGGGGCATCGACGGAGCGCTTATCCTGTGCGCCGACCATCCCGGCGGGAAGGGATCAGATGGCGTCGCGGCAGGACCAGCTGCACTCGTACCAGTTCACCGTCCAGCGGGCGGTCGCCGCGCTCGTCATGCGGGAGACGGACCCGCCGCAGTCGCCGTTCCGCCGGCTGGCCGGAGCGGGTCTGGCGAGCGTCCTGGTCGCGGCGATCGCGCTCGGCGGCGTCGCGCTCTACGGTCTGTTCACCGGCGGCGGTGACTCGTGGCGCGAGACCGGCGCGGTGATCGTGGAGAAGGAGTCGGGTGCGCGGTTCGTCTACCGCGACGACAGGCTGCACCCCGTCCTCAACTACGCCTCCGCCCTGCTGATCATCGGGGCGGAACGGCCGAAGACGGTGCTGGTCGGCCGCCGCGCCATCGACGGGGTGCCGCGCGGCCTGCCGCTCGGCATCGCCGACGCGCCGGACTCGCTGCCCGCGTCGAACCGGCTCGTCCGCGACGCCTGGACGCTCTGTTCCGTGGAGGGCGACGAGGCCGGGCGCGCGGAGACCGGTCGGCCGGCGGCGGGGCGCGGCGAGGCCCGCTCGGTGCTGCTGATCGGGCGGGAGGCCACCGGCGGCCGGGCGCTCGGCGATCAGGGCCTGCTCGCCCGGCATCCGGACGGCGGCCTGCACCTGCTCTGGCACGACCGGCGCTACCTGCTGCGCGACACCGACCGGGTGCTCGCCGCGCTCGCCGCCACCCGGGAACGGGCGGTGCCGGTGGCGGCTGCGCTGCTGAACACGCTCCCGGCCGGCGCCGACCTGGCCCCGCCGCCGGTGGCCGACCTCGGCGAGCCGTCCGAGCGGGTCACCGGCGCGAGCGTGGGCGACGTCTACCTGGTGCGCAACTCCGGTGGCGGACGGCAGTACGCGGTGGCCCAGCGCGGCGGGCTGGCGGCGATCACCGAGTTGCAGGCCGCGTTGCTGCTGGCCCGCACCGGCCAGCGGGATCCGGAACCGATCACGCTCGGCCGGTTCGCCGCGCTGCCGAAGCTGCCCGGTCTGGTGCCCGGCGGGCCGACCGCGCCGCCCGCCGTACCGCCCCGGCTGGCCGCCGCGGAGGGAGCGCTCTGCGCGCGGGCCGGCGACGACACCGGTGTCCGCGAGCTCCGCCTCGGCGTCGCCGCGCCGGACCAGTCCGCCGCCGCACGCACACCGGGCGGCCGGGCCGGGCTCGCCGACGAGGTGGTGGTCGAGCCGGGGCGCGGCGCGCTGGTGGAGGCGGTGCCCGCGCCGGGCGCGACTGGCGGCGCGATCTGCGTGGTCACCGACCTGGGCCGGCGGTACGCGCTGACCGGCGCCGACGTGCCGGGCATGCTCGGGTACGCGGACGTGCGCCCGGCGCGTCTGCCGGCGGGCCTGGTGGACCTGCTGCCGGCCGGCAGCCCGCTCGACCCGGAGGCCGCCCGCACTGTCGCCGCACCCGCCTGAGCGCCGGGCGGCCGGCTCGAACGCACCGGGCTCGAACGCACCGGGCGTGGGCCGCACCGGGCCGAGAAGGACGGCGGTCAGCCGGCGGGGCGGCGCAGCACCGTCACCGCGAAGTCGGCGTCGTCCCGCCAGGGCCGCAGGTCCCAGGTGGCGAAGCGGTGCTCGGGGCGCAGCCCGGCGGCGATCGCGTCGGCGTCCAGGTCGGCCACCGGGTAGCCGCGGTCGGTGCCGAAGCCGACCACCACCAGCCCGTCCGGGCGTACGTGCGCGGCGACGCGGCCCAGCACGTCGCGTTCGGTGCCGGGCGCGACGAAGACCATCACGTTGCCGGCCAGCACCGCGGCGTCGAACGGCTCCGCCTCACCCTGGGCGGCCAGGTCCAGCTCGGCCAGGTCGGCGACCAGGAAGCGGGGGCCGGGGTGGTCGGCGCGGGCCGCCTCGACCAGCGTCGGGTCGGCGTCCACGCCCACGACGTCGTGCCCGCGTGCGGCGAGCGCGGCGGCGACCCGGCCGGTGCCGCAGCCGGCGTCCAGGACGCGCGCGCCGGGCGGTACGAGCGCGTCGAGCAGCCGCGCCTCACCGGCCAGGTCGGCGCCCTCGGCGGCGAGCTGACGGAAGCGGTCCACGTACCACTGCGAGTGGCCGGGCTTCGTGTCGGTCACCCAGCGGGTCGGCTTGCCCATGAGGCCACCGTAGCTGATCTTGCGTCAGCGGGTCAGGCGAGCGCCAGGAACGTGCCGGCGGCGAGCGGCCCGCCCAGCGCGACACCGGCCAGCACCTGCGGCCAGGTGTGGTCGCCCAGGCGTACCCGGGACCAGCCGACCGCCGCGACGAGCGCCCAGCCGACGTTCGCGGCCGGGCCGGCCAGCGGGACCAGCACGGCGACGGTGGCGGCGGCCACCGCGGCGTGGATGCTCAGCTTCCACCAGTGGTTCACCAGCGCGCAGGCCGCGCCGACCACGAAGACCACCACGATCACGGCGAACAGTTCGGCGGGTGCGCGTACCGCAGCCAGCAGCAGCAACCCGGCCGCCACCGAGGCCAGCCCGATCGACAGCGGCCGGGCCCGCTGGGTGCGGTCGCCGACGTGCCGGTCGGTGAGCCGTCCCCGGCGTACGCCGTGCACGAGCACGCCGATCGGGATGACGGCGCAGAACGTCAGCGCGATGCCGCCCCAGAGCAGGAACTGGCCGATCGAGTGGCTGACCCGGGCGGCGGCGATCAGCGGCAGCGCCGTGACCAGGACGGTCGGGGCGAGCGCCTCGGTGAGCAGCCGGGCCGCCCGCGCACCGGCCCGGTCCTCCCGTGATGCTCGCACCCGATCATCCTGGCACGGACGCTCACCCCTTCTCGGCTCCGCTGGTGAGTCCCTCGGTGAGCAGGCGTTCCCCGGCGAAGAACAGCACCACGATCGGCAGCGTGAGGATGACCGAGCCGGCCATCAGCACGGTCTTGGGCACCTCGACGCCGTCGGCGAGCAGGGACAGCCCCAGCGACACCGTCCACCGGTCCGGCCGGTCGACCAGGAACAGCAGCGCGAACAGGTACTCGTTCCAGGCGATCATGAAGTCGTACAGCGCGACGGCCATCACCGACGGCGCGGCCAGTGGCAGGCTGACCCGGCGGATGATGCCGAGGCGGCCCGCGCCGTCGATCGCCGCCGACTCCTCCAGACTGACCGGAATCGTCTCGAAGTAGTTCTTCAGCATGTAGACCGACACCGGCAGCGTCTGCGAGATGTAGACGAGCACCAGGCCGGTCAGCGACCCGCGCAGCCCGGCCCGGGTGAAGACCACGAACAGCGGGATCGCGATGACGATCGACGGGAACAGGTAGACCGCCAGGAACAGCGCGCTGACCTGCCGGCGGCCGAAGAACCGCAGGCGGGACACCGCGTACGCGCCGGGAATGGCGACCACCAGGGTGAGCGCGGTGGCGGCCAGCGCCACCAGGCCGCTGTTGCGGATGAACGTGAGGAAGCCCTGGCCGCCGTCCGAGACGGACTTGAGGACCTCGGCGTACGTGGCGACGGTCAGCTCGCCGAACGGCACCCAGAGCGAGCCGGGGTCGAGCAGCAGGCGTTCGATCGGGCGTACCGACAGCACCAGCATGTACCAGAACGGCAGCAGCGTGACCACCAGGAACCCGGCGATCACCAGCCGGCGCAGCCAGCGCAGGCTGACCGTCTCGATCCGGTCCCGGTCCATCACGCCTCCCGTCGCGCGCCGAAGAAGCGCAGGTAGATCGCCACGAACACGAGCAGCACCACGGCCAGGACGACCGCCTGGGCGGCGGCCGCGCCGATGTCGGTACGGGCGGTGAGGAACTGGTAGACCCGCACGCTCACCACCTCGGTGCCGGCCGCGCCGCCGGTGAGCAGGTAGACGTCGTCGAACTTGTTGAACGTCATGATGAACCGCAGTACCCCGATCAGCGCGATCACCGGCATGAGCTGCGGCAGCAGGATGTGCCGGAACCGCTGCGTGGGTGTCGCCCCGTCGACCCGGGCGGCCTCCTCCAGCTCACCGGGCACCGCCTGGAGCCGGGCCAGCAGGAACAGGAACGCGAACGGGAAGTAGCGCCACGCCTCGAACGCGATCACCGTCCACAGCGCGGTGGACTCCTGGGACAGGAACGGCACCGGCTGATCCCAGCCGAGGAAGCGCCGCCCCCAGTCGTTGACGATGCCGAGCTGCGGGTCGAGCATGACCTGCCAGACGAACGTCATGGCGACCACCGGCGCCACGTACGGCAGCAGCATCGACGCGCGGACCAGCGTGCGGCCCCGGAACGGCCCGCGTACCGCGAGCGCCGCCGCGAGGCCCACCACGATCGAGCCGGCGGTGCCGCCGACGCTGTAGAGCACAGTGGTCCAGAGCGTGTCGGCGAACCCGGGCGTGTGCAGCACCCGGTCGATGTTGTCCAGGGTCAGCTCGCCGAACAGGCCGGTCTTGCGCAGTGTCGCCAGGCGTACCCGCTGGAAGGCCAGCACCACCGTCCAGACGATGGGTATGCCGATCACCGCGACCACGACGAGCAGGGTCGGGGTGACCAGCGCGAGCCCGGCGCGGGACTCGCGGCGGCGCAGCGTCAGCGGGCGTCGGCCGGGTCGGCGGGGTCGCTCCGGTGCGGGGGAGCGGCCGGCCTCCGGCGCGGTGGTGGTCAATTGACGCCCTTGGCTATCGCCTCGACGTCCTTGCGGGCGCGTTCGGCGGCGGCGCGGGCGTCGGACCTGCCGCCGACGACGTCGGCGAGCGCCTTGGGTACGGGCAGCTCACCGAGGATGGCGCCGACGAGCTTGCCCTGGTTCTCGGTCAGGCCCCAGCGCTGGAACGTGTCGGGGCTGCGCCGCAGGGTGGCGAGCACGTCCTCGCCGTAGACCTCGGACAGCGGCTTCTTGGTGTCCACCCCGGCCGGGCTGGTGTTCCAGGCGGTCCGGAACTTCTGCTTGTCCTCCGGCGTGCCCGTGCGCACCGGGAAACGCCCCTCGGGGGACATGCCGAACCAGCGCGGGTAGCCGTCGGAGAGCGTGTACTCCACGAACGACTTCGCCGGGTCGGCCGCGCCGTCGAGCACGGCCCAGGAGCTGACCTCGCCGTACTGGGCCGGTTCGGTGCCGTTCGGGCCCTTGATCGCGGTGACGAACCCGCTGTTCTTCGCGAGCCAGGCCGGGTCGGACTGGCACTGCGGGCAGGTCGGCCGGGCGTCGGCGCGCAGCCCGGCCAGCTCGTCCAGGATGAACGGTGACCAGATCAGCATGGCCGCCTTGCCGGCGAAGTAGGTGGCCCGGGTGGTGTCGACGTCCTGGGCGCCCTTGACCGAGTTGTTGCGCATCAGGTCGCCGTAGAAGCGGAACGCCTCGACGCACTCGGGGGAGTCGAGCGTGACCTTGCCGGAGTCGTCGGTGAGCCGGCAGTTGTTCGCCAGCGCCAGGTGCTCGAACGTCTGCTGGGTGAACACGTCGCCGGGGGAGGTGGCCGCGGTGATGCCGGCGACGCCGCCGGTGTTCAGCTTGGCCGCCGCGGCGGCGATCTTCTCGTACGTGTCGGGCGCCGGCAGGCCGGCGGCGGCGAACAGGTCCTTGCGGTAGACGAGCAGCTGGCCCCACCCGTCGCTCGGTACGGCGAGCTGCTTGCCGCCGTCGCCGGTGAGTTCCAGCGCGCGGGGTGTGAACGTGTCCCGGCCGAGCCGGTCGACGACGGCGGCGTTGGCGTCGGCGTCGACCAGTTCGTTGCTGGACAGCGTGCGCACCCCGGCCAGGGAGACCGAGCCGACCACGTCGGGCAGGTCGCCGGCGGCGGCGCTGGAGGCGATCAGGGACGGGAACTGGTCCTCGTTGACGGTGACCAGGTTGACCTTGACGCCGGTCTTGGCGGTGTAGTCGGCGATGATCGCCTTGGTGGCGGCGACGCGGTCCGCCACGTCTTCCAGGCTCCAGACGGTGATCTGGGAACTGTCGGATTTCTGCCCGTCGTCGCTGCATGCGGCCATGCCGGTCCCGGCCAGTGCCAGGATCAGGCTGATTGCGAGCCGCCGCGTGGAGGGTGATGACATCGGTGGCACTCCTCTCGAAAGAGCACGGCCTGCCGCTAATACCCATCGATTCATCGATCTAATCACATATGCCCATTTTTTAGGTTAGAATCGGGGTCGGCACTTCCCTCGGAGCGACGCCATGAGCAACTGGGTTGTCTCTCTGGCCGGGCCCCGGCACGTACGCCTGGAGCCCTGCCCCACGGACCGGCTCGGTCCGGGCCAGATCCGCGTCCGCACCCGCTACTCGGGCATCTCCGCCGGCACCGAACTGACGCTCTACCGGGGCAGCAACCCGCGCCTGCGCAAGGACTGGGACGCCGGTGCCCGCATGTTCGTGCCCCGCCAGGCCACGCCCGCGTACCCGGTGGTGGGTTTCGGATACGAGGAGGTCGGCGAGATCGTCGAGGTCGCCCCAGACGTGGCCGGGCGGCGGCCCGGCCAGCTCGTCTGGGGCATCTGGGGGCACCGCGCCGAGGCGGTGCTCCCCGCGACGGCGGCGCATCCGCTGCCACCGGGCCTCGACCCGCTCGCCGCCGTGTTCGCCCGGCCCGGCGCCATCGCGCTGACCGCCGTGCTCGCCGGTGACCTGCACCTGGGCGACTGGGTGGGCGTCTTCGGGCAGGGCGTGATCGGGCTGCTCGGCACGCGCCTGGCCGCGCTCTCCGGCGCCCGCGTGGTCGCCGTCGACCGGATGCCGGGCCGGCTCGCGTACGCCACTCGGCTCGGCGCCCGCCGGGTGGTCGACGTCGCCGCCGAGTCGCCCGCCGCCGCGCTGCGGGCCGCCACCGACGGCCGGGGCGCCGACGTCTGCCTGGAGCTGTCCGGGTCGTACCCGGCGCTGCACGAGGCGATCCGCGCCACCGCGCACGCCGGCCGCGTCGTCGCCGCCGGCTTCTACCAGGGGTACGCCCACGGGCTGGAACTCGGCGAGGAGTTCCACCACAACCGGATCCAGCTCGTGGCCGCCCAGGTCTCCGGGCCGGACCCGGCACCCGGCACGGCCGGCCGGTGGTCCGGGACGCGGATCGCACACACCTTCATGGACCTGGTGGCCGAGGGCAGCGTCGACCCGCTGCCGCTGGTGAGCCACGTCGTCGACGCGGGCGCGGTGGCCGACGCCCTGGCGTTGCTCGACCGCGGTGACGGTGACGTCCTCCAAGTGGTGCTGAGGTTCTGATGGACATTCCGCTTGCCTGCCAGGAGCAACTGCTTCCCGGCACCGACCTGACCCGGAAGTACGCCCTCGCCGTCTCCCTCGGCTACCAGGGCATCGAGCTGCGCGGACGCGGTGATCTCGCGCTGGCCCGGCGGCTGCCGGAGCTGCGCCGCGCCCGCGCCGCCGGCGTGGTCATGCCGACCGTCTGCGTCGAGATGGACCACTTCGTCGGCGACTTCGACCCGGGCCGCTCCCGAGACGCGGTGGACAACCTGCGCTCCCAGCTCTCGGTGATCGCCGAGCTGGGCGGCGTCGGCGCGATGACGCCCGCCGCCTGGGGCATGTTCTCCCGCCGGCTGCCCCCGTTCGAACCACCACGCTCGGCCGACGGCGACCGGCGGGTGCTCGTCGACGCCCTGGGCGAGCTGGCCGGGCACGCCCGCGCCGAGGGGGTCACCGTGTTCCTGGAGCCGCTCAACCGGTACGAGGACCACATGGTCAACCGGCTCGACCAGGCCGTCGAGCTGTGCCGCGCGGTCGGGTCACCGGCGCTGCGGGTGGCCGCCGACACGTACCACATGAACATCGAGGAGGACGACCCGCACGCCGCGCTGCGCGCCGCCGCGCCGTACCTCGGGCACGTGCAGGTCAGCGACTCCAACCGGCACCAGCCCGGCGCCGGGCACCTGGACTGGGGTGCGCTGCTGGCCACGCTCGACGCGATCGGCTACACCGGCTGGCTGGCGCTGGAGTGCCGGCTGCGCGGCGAGCCGGTCGCCGCGCTGCGCCAGGCCGCAACCGCGCTGGCCCAGGCCCGTCCCCGGCGGGCCGCCGCATGACGCTGACCACCGGGGTACGCGCCGACGCCGACCGGCACGCCCGGCTGCGCCGCCTCGCGCTGGCCACCCTGGACGCCAACTGGGAACACGACCACACCGTGCCGTCGCGCACGCTCTACCCGCACCAGTGGAGCTGGGACTCGGCGTTCATCGCGATCGGCCTGGCCCACGTCCGTCCCGACCGGGCCTGGCGGGAGCTGCGCACGCTGTTCGCCGCGCAGTGGGTCGACGGGCGGGTGCCGCACATCGTGTTCAACCCGGCCTCGCGCGTCGGGCCGTACTTCCCCGGCCCGCAGTTCTGGGACTCGGCGCGCGCCGACGGGGCGCCGGCCCGGCCCACGTCCGGGATCGTCCAGCCGCCGGTGCACGCCCCGGCCGCCTGGCTGGTGCACCGCCGCGCGCCCGGTGAGGCGTCGGTGGCCGCGCTGCGGCGGCTCTACCCGAGGCTGGTCGCGCAGCAGCGCTACCTGACCGGGCGGCGCGACGCCGGTGGGGGCGGGCTGGCGTCGATCGTGCACCCGTGGGAGTCCGGGCTGGACAACAGCCCCGCCTGGGACGCGCCACTGGCCGGGGTGCCCGCCGACGAGTCGGTGATGCGCGCGTACCGCCGGCACGACACCGCGCACGCCGACGCCTCGCAGCGCCCCACCGACCTGGACTACGCGCGCTACGTCGCGCTGGTGGAGAGCTACCGGGCCGGCCGCTACCGGGACGAGGGACTGCTCGGGAGGCACCCGTTCCTGGTGGAGTGCCCCCTCGTCAACGCCGCGCTCGGCGTCTCCGAGTACGCGCTCGCGCGCATCGCCACAGTCATCGGCGCCGACCCGGGACCGCACCGCGACCGGGGCGCCCGCATTACCGAGGCGCTCGTCACCCGGCTCTGGGATCCGGTCACCGGCACGTTCCGCCCCCGCGACGTCCGCGCCGACCGGCTCGTGCCGGCCCGGACCGTGCTCGGGTTGATGCCGCTCGCGCTGCCCGAGCTGCCCGCCGCCCAGGTGGCCGCGCTGCTGGCCGAGGCGTGCTCGCCGCGCTTCGGGCTGGCCGCCCGGATGGACCGGCCACTGCCCACGTACGACCGCACCGCGCCGGACTTCGAGCCGCTGCGCTACTGGCGCGGCCCGAGCTGGATCAACACGGGCTGGCTGCTCTGGCAGGGCCTGCGGACGCACCGCCGCGCCGACCTGGCCGCCGGGCTGCGCGAGTCGCTGCTCGACCTGGTCGACCGGGCCGGCTGCCACGAGTACTTCCACCCGGACACCGGCGCCGGTCTCGGCTCACCGGCGTTCAGCTGGACCGCCGCGCTGGTGCTGGACGCGCTCGCCCAGGAGTGACACCGGTGGCGCCGGCACGGGCCGACGCCACCGGTACGTCCGGGCTCAGGCGATGCCGGCCGGGGTGCCGCCGCCGATGCGCAACGCCGCCATCGGCGCGTCGTCGATCGCGTAGCCGAGCGCGTCGACCACCTCGACCACGCCGCTGACCTGCCGGGTCAGCCGTACCGCGAGCTGCGCGGTGGACCGGCGTTCCACCTGGCCGGTGAGCGTCACCACGCCCCGGTCCACAGTCACGTCCACCACGTCGCCGGGGACGCCGAGGCTGCGCCACAGCACCTCCTCGACCACGTCGCGCCGGATGCCGGCGTCCGGGCGCAGGTGCACCTTGAGCAGGTCACCCCGGGTGACGATGCCGACCAGCCGGCCGAGGTCGTCGACCACCGGCAGCCGCTTCACGCCGCGCGCGTCCATCAGCCGGGCCGCCTCGACGATCGTCGCATCCGGCGCGACGGTGACCGGGGGAGCGGTCATCAGGTCGGCGGCGAGCGTTGCGCCGGCCTTCGCCCGCGCCTCGCGGCGGTGGCGGTCCGGCAGGATCCGCCGCTCCTGGGGCCGGCCCAGGAACTCCACCTTGTACATCAGGTCCGCCTCGGAGACCACGCCGAGCACCCGGCGGGTCTCGTCCACCACCGGCGCCGCCGTGACGTGCCGTCCGGTCAGCACGTCGACGATCTCCCGGTACGCCGTGCCCTCCCGTACCGACGCCACGTCCCTGGTCATCACGTCCTGCACCTGCCACGTACGCATGGCGAACCTCCCTGTTGTCCGCCTCCGACGCTAGGCGGCGGAGCAGGGCCGGAGCAGGGGCGCAAAGACCAGGTGAGGGGGCCGGAGGTCCCGAATCACCCGGCCGCGACGGGCTCGGCGACCTCGTCGGCGGGCGGCTCGGCGGTCAGCAGCGCGGCCGGCACCGGCTCGACCTCCACCCGGCAGTCGTGGAACGTCGGCGCCTCGCCCAGGTCGGTGTCGCGGACTGCGGTGACCGCGTTGACGGTGGACCGGCCGGGACTGCGCCGCGCCCAGTACGCCTTGTACGTGAACGCCAGGCCCGGGCGGGTCGCCTCGTCGACGGCCACCGCGGCGAGGAACGCGCCCCGGTCGTTGTGCACGCGGACCGCGTCGCCGTCGGCGAGCCCGCGCGCCGCCGCGTCGGCCGGATGCAGGTGCACCCGGGGCGGGCCGGCGCGGCGGGTGTGCCACGGCAGCGAGGCGAACGTGGAGTTCATCAGGTAGCGGTTGGCCGGGGTGAGCAGCGTCAGCGGGAACCGGCGGGCCAGCTCCGGATCGGCCGCCTCGGCCGGCGGCGTGTACCCGGGCAGCGGGTCCACCCCGAGCGCGGCCAGCGCCGGGTCGTGCAGCCGGGCCCGCCCGTCCGCCGTGGGGAAGCCGCCCTCGGCGTACGGCGCGGAACCCACCGGCACGCCGGTGAGCCGGGCGTACGTGCGCTCGCGCAGCTCCTCGTACGTGATCGGGGCGCCGGCCAGCAACTGCCGGGCCAGGTCCTCGTCGCTGTCCCGGAACGCCGGGTGGTCGATCCCGAGCGCGGCGGCGATCCGCCGGAAGATCTCGGTGTTCGGCAGCGCCTCGCCGGGCGCGCGGGTCACCGGCAGGTTCAGCGTCGTGTAGTGGTGCCCGTAGGACGTCTGGAGGTCCAGGTGCTCGGGCTGCATGGTCGCCGGGAGCACCACGTCGGCGTAGTCGCAGGTGTCGGTCCAGCGCTGCTCCAGCACGACGGTGAACAGGTCGGCGCGGCGCAGCCCGGCCAGCAGCCGGGCCTGGTCCGGGGCGGTCGCCACCGGGTTGGCGTCGAACACCACGAGCGAGGTGACCGGCGGGTCCGCCTCCCCGGCGAGCACGGCGGCCAGGCGGCTCATGTTCAGCGACCGGGCCGCCGGGGCGGGCATGCCGGCCGGCCGGATCACCGGGCCGTTGTCGACCGGGTGGTGGCCGCTGGTGGTCACCAGGGCCCCGCCGCCGGGGTACCGGAAGTCGCCGGTGACCAGCGGCAGCGCGCAGATGGCCCGGATCGCCTGCCCGGCGCCGTGGTGCCGTTGCAGGCCCAGCCCGACCCGGATCGCGGTGGGCCGGGTGGTGGCGATCCGCTCGCCGAGCCGGCGGATGGTCTCCGCGGGCAGGCCGCACTCGGCGGCGGCCCGCTCCACCGGCCAGTCGTCGAGCCGGGCGGCCAGCCCCGGCCAGCCGGTGGTGTGCGCGGCCAGCCACGCCTCGTCGGCCGCCCCGGCGTCGCGGACGTGCCGCATCAGCCCGAGCGCGAGCGCCGCGTCGGTGCCCGGCAGCGGCGCGACGTGCTCGTCGCTGCGGGCCGCCGTGTCGGTACGCAGCGGGTCGATCGTCACCACGTACGCGCCGCGCTCGCGGGCCTGCTGCACGAACGGCCACAGGTGCAGGTTGGTGACGAGCGGGTTGGCGCCCCAGAGCACGATCAGTCCCGCCTCGACGATCGACTCCGGCTCGAAGCCGACCGAGGCGCCGTAGAGCGAGCGCAGCGCGGCCCGCGCCGCCGCCGTGCAGATGGTGGTGTCCAGCCGGGACGCGCCCAGGTGGGCGAAGAGCCGGGGCCCCATGGTCCAGCCCTGGACCAGGCCCATGGTGCCGGCGAAGTAGTAGGGCAGCACCGACTCCGGGCCGTGGAGTTCGATGCTCGCGCGCAGCCCGGTGGCCACCCGGTCGACGGCCTCGTCCCAGCTCGCCGGCCGGTACGCGACCCGGCCCGCGCCCTTCGGGCCGGTGCGGACCCAGGGCGTGGTGAGCCGGTCCGGTCCGTTGACCGCGTCCAGGTAGCGGTTCACCTTGCCGCAGAGCGCGCCCCGGGTGAACGGGTGGTCGCGGTCGCCGCGCAACGCGACCGCCCGGCCGTCCTCGACGGTGAGCTGCCAGACGCAGGTGTCCGGGCAGTCCAGCGGGCAGGCGCCGGGGTGGGTGGTGACGGGTCCCATGCGCGGATGCTACCGACGCGACCGGCCGGCTGCCCTCCGGCTTTTCCGCCTCCCGGTGGGTGGGGCGTTTGGCCGGAGCGGGGGCGGGTACCCGCCCCC
>NZ_RCVK01000335.1:0-33480 GCF_003667485.1 Micromonospora sp. BL1 | reverse complement strand
GTCGAACGCGGCGGCGATGCTCTCCCCGCCGGTCGCCAGCAGCAGGGCGTGGGCGGGTGCGCCGCTGCCCGACGACGCCGACGCCCCGGCCGCGCTGCGCGCGGTCGCCGAGGGCGCGCTGCTGGGCGGCTACCGGTTCGCCGGCTACAAGACCAAGCCGCAGCCGGCCCGGCGCGAGCCGGTGGCCGAGGTGCTGGTGGCGGTGCCGGACGCGGCCGACGCGACCGCCCGGGCCGAGATCGCGCGGGCGCAGGCGGTGGCCGGTGCGGTGCGGACCAGCCGGGACTGGGTCAACACGGCGCCGAACGAGCTGCGTCCCCCGGCGTTCGCCGACGTCGTCTCCGCCGCCGCCCGTGAGGCGGGCCTGGAGGTCGAGGTGCTGGACGAGGCGGCGCTGGCGGCCGGTGGTTACGGCGGCATCCTCGCCGTCGGCCAGGGTTCCGAGGCCCCGCCGCGACTGGTGAAGCTCACCTGGACGCCGGAGGGCGGCGGCAACGGCAAGCGGGTCGCGCTCGTCGGCAAGGGCATCACGTTCGACACGGGCGGCATCTCGATCAAGCCGGCGCAGGGCATGTGGGAAATGAAGTCGGACATGGCCGGCGCGGCGGCGGTCGGCGCGGCCATGCTGGCGGTCGCGGCGCTCAAGCCGTCGGTCACCGTCACCGGCTACCTGCCGATGGCGGAGAACATGCCGTCGGGCACCAGCTACCGGCCGGGCGACGTGATCAGCATGTTCAACGGCAAGAAGGTGGAGGTGCTCAACACCGACGCCGAGGGCCGGATGGTGCTGGCCGACGCGATGGCGCGGGCCTGCGCGGACGGCGCCGACTACCTGTTCGAGACCTCCACGCTGACCGGCGGGCAGGTGATCGCGCTGGGCAAGCGGATCGCCGGTGTGATGGGCACCCCGGAGCTGTGCGAGCGGGTGCGGGTGGCCGGTGACGCGACCGGTGAGCCGGCGTGGCCGATGCCGCTGCCGGATGACGTCCGCAAGGGCATGGAGTCGGAGGTCGCGGACATCTCGCAGGTCAACGCCGGGATGGACCGGGCCGGGCACATGCTCCAGGGCGGGGTGTTCCTGCGCGAGTTCGTCACCGACGACGTGGCGTGGGCGCACATCGACATCGCCGGTCCGGGCTACCACTCGGGCGAGGCGACCGGCTACTGGACCAAGGGCGGCACCGGCGTGCCGGTGCGTACGCTCGTGCACCTGGTCGAGGACGTCGCCGCCAACGGCTGACCGACGCGCACGGCAAGGGGCTCCCGGCGTTGCCGGGGGCCCCTTCGCGTGACCTCAGTACAGCTCCGGGCGGCGCTTGCGGCGCTCGTTGTAGTCGCGCATCCGCTGCGGATAGCCCATCAGCCGCACGTCGTAGATCGGGATGGCGATCCGGTGCGCCCAGCGGCGGGCCTCGTCCGGCCCGCCGACGCGCCGCCGGGTCCACTCGCCGTCGTCGGCGATCAGCATGATCGTGGTCTCGGTGACTGTCGTACGCGGCTCGATGTACGCCTCGACGCCCTTCCGGGTGCGGACGAAATTCTCCAGATGGTCCAGATCGGCACGGTCGGCGGCGCGGTCGCGGCTCGCCGGGGCCGCCCGCTTGCGTCGTCGGAACAGCCCCACCGAATCCACTCCTCCCCCACCGCCGTCATCGAGAACGGTGCCAAGGGTACGTGTCACCGACGTGTCGTTGGGCACCTCGGTACGCGCCCGGTCCGTGGTGGTGACAAGATGACCGAGGTGGGGTGTGCCTGTTACTCCGCCGTAACCCCCGATGCAGTGACGCGACCTGGGAGTTGGATGTGAGCGAGCCGAACGACACGACCTTCGACATCGTCATCCTCGGAGGTGGTAGCGGCGGCTACGCGGCGGCGCTGCGTGCCGCCCAGCTGGACCTCTCCGTCGCGCTCATCGAGAAGGGCAAGCTGGGCGGGACCTGCCTGCACAACGGGTGCATCCCGACCAAGGCGCTGCTGCACGCCGCCGAGATCGCCGACCAGACCCGCGAGTCCGAGCAGTTCGGCGTGAAGGCCGAGCTGGTCGGCATCGACATCACGGCGGTCAACTCGTACAAGGACGGCGTGGTCTCCCGCCTGTACAAGGGCCTCCAGGGCCTGGTGGGCAGCAGCAAGAAGATCACCTTCGTGGCGGGTGCCGGCAAGCTGGTCGGCAAGAACGTCGTCGAGGTGGACGGCAAGCGCTACACCGGCCGCAACGTCGTGCTGGCCTCCGGGTCGTACGCCAAGAGCCTGCCCGGCCTGGACATCGACGGCGAGCGGATCATCACCAGCGACCACGCGCTGACGCTGGACCGGATCCCGTCGTCGGCGATCGTGCTCGGCGGCGGCGTGATCGGCGTCGAGTTCGCCAGCGTCTGGAAGTCCTTCGGCGTGGACGTGACCATCGTCGAGGCGCTGCCCCGCCTGGTCGCCGCCGAGGACGAGGAGTCGTCGAAGGCGCTGGAGCGGGCGTTCCGCAAGCGGAAGATCAACTTCAAGGTCGGCAAGCCGTTCGAGAAGGTCGAGAAGACCGACAAGGGCGTGAAGCTGACCATCCAGGGCGGCGACACGGTCGAGGCCGAGCTGCTGCTGGTCGCCGTGGGCCGCGGCCCGAACACCGCCGGCCTCGGCTACGAGGAGCAGGGCGTCAAGATGGACCGCGGCTACGTGCTGACCGACGAGCGGCTGCGCACCAGCGTGCCGAACGTCTACGCCGTCGGCGACATCGTGCCCGGCCTCCAGCTCGCCCACCGCGGCTTCCAGCAGGGCATCTTCGTCGCCGAGGAGATCGCCGGGAAGACCCCGGCCGTGATCGACGAGGCCGGCATCCCGCGCGTCACCTACTGCGACCCGGAGCTGGCGTCGGTCGGCCTGACCGAGGCGAAGGCCAAGGAGCAGTACGGCGCCGACAAGATCAAGACCTACAACTACAACCTGGGCGGCAACGGCAAGAGCCAGATCCTCAAGACCGCCGGCCACGTGAAGTTGGTCCGGGTGGACGACGGCCCGGTGGTCGGCGTGCACATGGTCGGCGCCCGGGTCGGTGAGCTGATCGGCGAGGCGCAGCTCATCTACAACTGGGAGGCGTACCCGGCCGAGGTGGCGCAGCTCGTGCACGCCCACCCGACGCAGAACGAGGCTCTGGGCGAGGCGCACCTGGCCCTGGCCGGCAAGCCGCTGCACGCGCACGCCTGACACGACAACCGCGGCGTCCGGCGACGGGCGATGATCCCACCAGGGGAATGAAGGAGTCTGGAGAACATGCCGGTATCGGTCACCATGCCCCGGCTCGGCGAGAGCGTCACCGAGGGCACCGTCACGCGCTGGCTCAAGCAGGAGGGTGACACCGTCGAGGTCGACGAGCCCCTGCTCGAGGTGTCGACCGACAAGGTCGACACCGAGATCCCGTCCCCCGCGGCGGGCGTGCTGAGCCGGATCGTGGTCGGCGAGGACGAGACCGCCGAGGTCGGCAGCGAGCTGGCGGTCATCGCCGGCGAGGGCGAGGACGCGGGCGCGGCTCCCACCGAGGAGGCCGAGCCGGCCACCGAGCCGACGGCCGCCGCCGAGGGCACCGGCCCCGAGCCGGAGCAGCAGGCCGAGCAGGCCGCCGCCGAGCCGGGTGCCGAGGCCGAGCAGCCGGCCGTCGAGGAGCCGGCCCAGCCCGCCGCGTCGTCGGGCGAGGGCACGCCGGTGACCATGCCGGCCCTGGGCGAGAGCGTCACCGAGGGCACCGTCACCCGCTGGCTCAAGCAGGTCGGCGAGACCGTCGAGGTGGACGAGCCGCTGCTGGAGGTCTCCACCGACAAGGTCGACACCGAGATCCCGTCGCCGGTCGCCGGCACGCTGCAGGAGATCAAGGTCGCCGAGGACGAGACCGCCGACGTCGGCGCCGTGCTGGCGATCGTCGGGGTGGCCGGCGCCGCGCCCGCGAAGGCGGAGCCGAAGCCCGAGCCCAAGCCGGAGCCCAAGCCGGAGCCCAAGGCCGAGGCGAAGCCCGAGCCCAAGCCCGAGCCCAAGCCGGAGCCGAAGGTCGAGGAGCCCACGCCGGGCGCGTCCTACAACGAGCCGGCCGCCGAGGCGGAGCAGGCCGCGCAGCCGGCCAAGGCCGAGGCGGCGGCCCAGCCGTCCGCGCCGGCCGCCGCGCAGCGCCCGAGCGTCCCGGCCGAGTACGGCGAGGACGCCGCCGGGTACGTGACGCCGCTGGTGCGCAAGCTCGCCGCCGAGCACGGCGTGGACCTGGGCTCGATCAAGGGCACCGGCGTGGGTGGCCGCATCCGCAAGCAGGACGTGCTGGAGGCGGCCGAGAAGGCGAAGGCCGCCAAGCCGGAGCCGGCCGCCGCCGCGCCGGCCGCCAAGGCCGAGGCCCCGGCCAAGCCGGCCGCCAAGCCGGAGCCGAGCGCCAAGCGGGGCACCACGGAGAAGCTGCCGCGGATCCGGGCCACCATCGCCAAGCGGATGCAGCAGTCGCTGCACGAGACGGCGCAGCTGACCACCGTCGTCGAGGTCGACGTCACCAAGGTCGCCAGGCTGCGGGCGCGGGCCAAGGACTCGTTCCAGGCCAAGCACGGCGTGAAGCTGTCCTTCCTGCCGTTCTTCGCGCTGGCCGCGATCGAGGCGCTCCAGACGTACCCGATCATCCAGGCCAGCATGGACCTGGACGGCGGGACGATCACCTACCCGGCCGCGGAGCACCTGGGCATCGCGGTGGACACCGAGCGCGGGCTGCTCGTGCCGGTCATCCACAACGCCGGTGACCTCAACATGGGCGGCATCGCGAAGCGGATCGCCGACCTGGCCGAGCGCACCCGGGCCAACAAGATCACCCCGGACGAGATGGCCGGGGCGACGTTCACGCTCACCAACACCGGCAGCCGGGGCGCGCTGTTCGACACCCCGATCGTGCCGTCGCCGCAGTCGGCGATGCTCGGCACGGGTGCCGTGGTGAAGCGCCCGGTCGTGGTCAACGACCCGGAGCTGGGCGAGGTCGTCGCGATCCGGTCGATGGTCTACCTGGCCATGTCGTACGACCACCGGCTGATCGACGGCGCCGACGCGGCCCGCTTCCTCACCGCGGTGAAGGAGCGGCTGGAGGGCGGCAACTTCGAGGCCGAACTGGGTCTGTAGATCCGAGACGGTAAGGGGGCGCGCGGCGACATGCCGCGCGCCCCCTTCGTCGTTTCCGCGGGTCAGCCGCGCAGGTGCTCCTCGGAGACGGTCCAGAGCTGCTCGGCGGCCTCCGGATCCCGGGCGTACGCGGCCCAGCCGGTACGCGTGCCCGGCTGGTTCGGCCCGGCCTCCTGGCAGTCCTCGAAGTACCGGCCGCCGACGCCGTCGAGCAGCGGCGAGGTGGCGACCAGCACCGAGGTCGCCGCGCCCTGCTCCGGGGTCTTGAACGCGGCCGCGTTGCCGCTGCGCATCCGCGCCAGCTCCTCCTCACTGATGTAGCGCTGAAGGTTGGTCCGGATCGCGCCCGGCATCAGCGCGTTGGTGTGGATGCCGTCGTCCGCCCAGCGGCGGGTCGCCTCCACCGCGAACAGCACGTTCGCGGTCTTGGACTGCCCGTACGCCAGCCACGGGTCGTACGGCCGCTGCCGGAAGTGGATGTCGGAGAACACCACCGGTGAGCGCAGGTGGGCCGCGGAACTGACCGAGACGATCCGCGCTCCGTCGGCTGCGGCGAGCGCCGGGCGCAGCCCGGTGGCGAGCGCGAAGTGGCCGAGGTGGTTGGTCGCGAACTGCATCTCCCAGCCCTGCTCGGTGCGCATCTCGGGCGAGGCCATGATCCCGGCGTTGTCGACGAGCATGTGCAACGGTCCGTCCCAGGTGCGGACGAACGCGGCCACCGAGGCGAGGTCGGCGAGGTCGAGCGGGGCGACCAGGATCCGGTCGTTGCCGGTGGTGCCGGTGATGTCGTCGGCGGCGCGCTGCCCGGCCTCGGTGTTGCGGACGGCGAGTGTGACGTCCGCTCCGGCGGCGGCGAGCGCGCGGGCGGTCTCCACGCCGATCCCGGAGGCGCCGCCGGTGACGACGGCCCGGCGGCCGGTCAGGTCCAGGTCGCGGACGACCTCCAGGGCTGTGGTCTCGGCGGAGAACGGGGTGGTGACTGGTGTCGGGGTTGTCATGGTCCATCCTTGTCGACGGCGACGCGGACCGATGTCCGCCCGCTACGATGAGAAGCGGAGGATCCTCCGTTACTCCACCAGCATAACCGGAGGGGGCTCCGGTTACCACGGTGCCGGGCCGGCGACCCGGCCGAGGGAGGAGGGCCCGTGCCCGACCGACCGCTGCGCGCGGACGCGCTGCGCAACCGGCAGCGGCTGCTGGACGCCGCGGTCCACGCGTTTTCCCAGGACGGCCCGGAGGTAACGCTGGACCGGGTCGCCAAGGAGGCCGGCGTCGGCATCGGCACGCTCTACCGCCACTTCCCCAGCCGGGAGGCGCTGATCGAGGCGGCGTACCGCAACGAGCTGGAGAAGCTCTGCGACGCCGCACCGGCGCTGCTCGCCGCCCAGCCCGCCGACGCGGCGCTGCGCGCCTGGATGGACCGGTTCGTCGACTACCTCGCCACCAAGCGGGGCATGGCCGACGCGCTGCGCCTGGTCATCGCCTCCGGCGCCAACCCGTACGCGCAGAGCCGCGACCGGCTGCTCGCCGCGCTCGGCGAACTGCTCGCGGCCGGTGCGGCGGCCGGTGTCGTACGCGCCGACGTGGCCGCCGCCGACGTGCTCGCCAGCCTCAGCGGGGTCTCCCTGGTGGCGGGCGAGCCGGACCAGCGCGCCCAGGCCGGACGCCTGCTCGACCTGCTGATGGACGGCCTGCGCCACCGGCCGGGCTGACCGAATCGGCCACCCGGCCCGACCTGCGCTGACAGACTCGGCCGGTG
Source organism: Micromonospora sp. BL1 (assembly GCF_003667485.1). Classification (NCBI taxonomy): domain Bacteria; kingdom Bacillati; phylum Actinomycetota; class Actinomycetes; order Micromonosporales; family Micromonosporaceae; genus Micromonospora; species Micromonospora sp. BL1. The sequence goes on along the minus strand of NZ_RCVK01000335.1, from coordinate 26,597 downwards.
GGCTCGTACGGGTGGCGGGGACGCCTGGGACCGGCGGTGCCGGTGGCCCCCGGCGCCCGGGTCGACCGGTTCGAGATCTTCTTCGACCTGGTCTTCGTCTTCTCGTTCTTCATCATCACCCGGGCCACCGCGCTCCAGGTGACCGGCGGGGCGCTGCTGCACGCGCTGCTGGTCCTCGCCGTGCTCTGGTGGTCGTGGGTGGTGCACAGCGTGGTGGCCACCCGGGTACGCCTCGGCGAGGGCTTCGTCCCGGTGCTCATGACAGTCGGCATGGCCGCGCTGTTCACGTTCGCGCTGTCCCTGCCGCACGCGTTCCGCGACCCGCGCGGCAACGAGGCCGGGCCGATGGTCGCGGCGCTCAGCTACACCGTCCTGCGGCTGGTGCACCTGCTGCTCTACCGGCACGCCGTCCGGGACAGCCCGAACGAGCGCCGGCAACTGATCCGGTTCGCCCCCGAGGTGATCGGCAGTACCGCGCTGCTGCTGGTCGCCGCGCTGCTGCCGCCGAAGATCGACGACCTGTTCTCGGCCTCGGTGCTGCGGGACGTGCTGTGGGCCGGCGTCATCCTGCTCCAGTACGGCACCGGCATCCTCGCCGGCACCTGGGGCTGGGGTGTCTCGTCCGCCGAACACTGGACCGAGCGGTACGACCTCATCCTGATCATCGCGCTGGGCGAGTCGGTCATCTCCGTCGGCGTCGGCAGCAACCTGCTCGGCCAGCCGCCCACCTGGCCGGCGGTGGCGGCGGCGGTGCTCGGCATCTTCTTCACCGCCGCGCTCTGGTGGGCGCACTACGACATGGTCGGGCCGGCCGCACGGATCGCGTTGCACGCCGCACAGGACGGCCCCCGGGTGGCGATGGCCCGGGACGCGTACGCGTACCTCTTCCTGCCGATGATCGCGGGCATCATCCTGTTCGCGCTCGGCGCCGAGACGATCGTGCACGGGATCGCCGACCCGAACGTGCCGCCGAGCGAACCGGCGCACGGCCCGGGCGTGCCGCTGCTGTTCGGCGGCGTGATCTGCTACCTCTGCGGCAACATGTTGTTCCAGCTCCGCACCCTGCGCACGGTGAGCTGGACCCGGGTCGGCACGGTGCTGCTGCTGGGCGTGACCATCCCGGTCGCCGAGCGGGTGCCGGGGCTGGCCGCGCTGGGCATGCTGACCGCGATCACCGTGGGTATGGTGGCCGTCGAGGTGATCGTCTTCGCCGAGGGCCGGCAGGCGCTGCGCAAGCTGGTCTTCGAGGAACGCACCAGCCACGAGGCGCACGAGGCGGCCTGGCGGGCCCGTTGGCACGAGCAACCCGAGGACCGCGACGAGAACGGGTGAACCACCTGCCCGCCGCCCTCGTGATACCTGTCGGTCCCGCACCGGGGCCGCAGACGAGGGATACGGGGATCGCATGACCATCGACACCGTCCACGCCGGCGCGGCCGGCACCTGGCAGCTCGGCGACCTGACCGTCAACCGGATGGGCCTGGGCGCCATGCGGCTGACCGCGAACGCCGACGGCAGCCCGAGCGACCGGGACCGGGCCGTCGCCGTGCTGCGCCGCGCCGTCGAGCTGGGCGTCAACCACATCGACACGGCCGCGTTCTACTTCTCGCCGCTGCGCTCGGCCAACGAGCTGATCAACCGGGCGCTGTCGCCGTACTCCGACGATCTGGTCATCGTGACCAAGGTCGGGCCCGGCAAGGACCCGTCCGGGCAGTGGCTGCCGGCGGCCCGCCCGGACCAGTTGCGCGGGCAGGTGGAGGAGAACCTGCGCCAGCTCGGCCGCGACCACCTGGACGTGGTGAACCTGCGGGTGCACGGCCCGGAGCCGCTCTCCGAGCACTTCGGCGCGCTGGCCGAGCTGCGCGACGCCGGGCTGATCCGGCACCTGGGCGTCTCCGCGGTACGCCCGCACCAGGTCGCCGAGGCCCGCGCCATCGCCCCGGTGGTGTGCGTGCAGAACTCGTACGGCCTGGGCTACCGCCGTACCCACGACGAGCTGATCCGGGACTGCGCGGCGCACGGCACCGCGTTCGTGCCGTTCTTCTCCATCGTCACCAGCGGCCGGGAGGCCGGCGCCACCGGCGAGGAGCACCCGGAGGTGCACGCGGTGGCCCGGGAGCACGGTGTGACGGCGGCCCAGGTCCGGCTGGCCTGGACGCTGGCCCGGGGCCCGAACGTGCTGGCCATCCCCGGCACCGGCAACCCGGCGCACCTGGAGCAGAACATCGCCGCCGCCGCGCTGCGCCTCTCCCCCGCCGACCTGGCCCGCCTCGACGCGGTGTGAGGTTCGGCCGTCGGCAGAATCGGCGCGTACGGGGTGGCCCACCGCCGCGTGCGCGCCGATGCTGAGGCGATGGCGACCTTCTCCGTGCAGGCCCAACCCACCGACGCGGCGAGCTGGACCGAGCTGGCCCGTACCGTCGAGGCGGCCGGCTTCGACGCGCTGTTCGCGGCCGACCACCCCGGCGACTGCGCGTCGCCGTTCGTCGCGCTCGCCGCCGCGGCGGCCGTGACCAGCACGCTGGGCCTCGGCTCGTACGTCTCCAACGCCGGCGTCCGGGAACCGATCCTGCTCGCCGCCGACGTGGCCACGCTCGACGTGGTCTCCGGCGGACGGGCCCGGTTCGGCGTCGGCGCGGGCCACACGCCGGCCGAGTGGCGGGCCGTCGGGCGCGAGCGTCCGGACGTCGCCGGCCGGGTCCGCCGCTGCGTCGCGGTGACCGAGGCGGTACGGGCGCTGCTGGCCGGCGACGACGTCACAGTGGACACGGAGGAGCTGGCCGCGCACGCCGCCCGCCTCAGGGCACCCCGGCCGGTCCAGGACCGCATCCCGCTGACCGTGGGCACGTCCAACTCGACGTTGCTGCGCTGGGCCGGGAGGCACGCCGACGTGGTGGGCCTGGCCGGCCTGGGCCGGACGCTGCCGGACGGCCACCAGCACACCGTCCGGTGGCGGGCCGACCAGATCGAGGCGCAGCTCGCGTGCGTCGCGGCCGGCGCCGCCGGCCGGGACACCCCGCCGGTCCTGGAGGCGCTGGTCCAGCACGTCGCCGTCTCCGACGACGCGGAGGCGGCCGCCGCCGGGACGGCCGCCGAGACCGGACTCACCCCGGCGGAGGTGCTGGCCACCCCGTTCGTGCTGGCCGGGACGCCCGACGAGATCGTCGCGGCGGTGGCCGGGCACGAGCGCCGCTGGGGCGTCACCCGCTTCGTGGTACGCGCCGGAGCCGTCGACGCGCTCGCGCCGCTCCTGCCCCGGCTGGCGGGAAAAGAGCTGGACTTCGAGCACACTCGAAAGTGAACACTGTGCGCATGACGACGACACGACGGCTGGGCCGCAGCGGCATCGAGGTCAGCGCGATCGGCATGGGCTGCTGGGCGATCGGCGGCCCGCTCTGGGACGGCACCCAGCCGCTCGGCTGGGGCGAGGTGGACGACGACGAGTCGGTGCGTACCGTCCACCGGGCCCTCGACCTGGGCGCGACGCTTTTCGACACGTCCAGCAACTACGGCGCCGGGCACAGCGAGCGGGTGCTCGGGCGCGCGCTGTCCGGCCGCCGGGACCGCGCGGTCATCGCGACCAAGTTCGGCTATCCCACCGACGAGGAGACCCGCCAGGCCCTCGGCGAGGACGCCAGTCCCGAGTACGCCCGGCGCAGCCTGGAGGGTTCGCTGCGCCGGCTCGGCACCGACCACGTCGACCTCTACCAGCTGCACCTGGGCGGCCTGCCGGTACCGCAGGCGCTGGACCTCGTCGGCACCCTGGAGGACCTGGTCACCCAGGGGAAGATCCGGGCGTACGGCTGGAGCACCGACGACCCCGCCTCGGCACGCGCCTTCGCCGAGGCCGGACCGCACTGCGCGGCGGTCCAGCACGACCAGTCGGTGCTGCGGGACAACGCGGCCATGCTCGCGGTGTGCGCGGAGTTCGACCTGGCCGCCCTGAACCGGGGGCCGCTGGCGATGGGCCTGCTCACCGCGAAGTACCAGGACGCGCCGGCCGCCCGGGGCGACGACGACGTGCGCGGCGTGGCCCCGGAGTGGCTGGACTGGTTCACCGGCGGCGTACCGCGCGCCGAGTGGGCGCAGCGGGTGGCCCGGGTCCGCGAGGCGCTGACCGCCGACGGCCGCACCCTCGCCCAGGGCGCGCTCGGCTGGCTGCTCGCCCGCAGCCCGCACACCCTGCCCATCCCCGGGTGCCGGACCGTCGCGCAGGCCGAGGAGAACCTCGGCGCGCTGGCGTACGGGCCGTTGCCGCAGGACGCGTTCGCCGAGGTGGAACGACTGCTCGCCGACCTGCGTACCGCCCCGGCCGACGCCTGACCGCCCGGCCGCACCGTCAGCCACACCGCAGACGTGTAGCACCTCGTAGCACACAGGCGGTAGGCTGCCGGTGTGGCCGAGCACGCTCATCGCGAGATCACCCAACGCGAGCTGCGCAACGACTCCGGTGCCATCATGCGCGGAGTGGAGCGCGGAGAGTCCTTCACCATCACTCGCAACGGCACGCCGATCGGGCGGTTGATCCCGATCCGGCGCCGCACCTTCGTGCCGCGAGCCGAGGTTCTCGCGGCCTTCGCCAGCGCACCCCGGTTGGACGAGGCCCGCTTCCGGTCCGACCTCGACGCCGCCATCGACCAGGATCTGCCCAGCCGTGACTGGTGACCTCCCCGTGCGGGGTCTGATCGACACCAACATCGTCATCCATCTGGGTGGCCTCGACGGGACGGAACTACCCGACGAGATGGTCATCAGCGCGGTCACGTTGGCCGAGCTTTCGGCCGGTCCCCATCACACCGACGATCCGCACGAGCGCGCCCGCCGGATGAGCGTCCTGCAACACGTCGAGGCCACGTTCGAGCCGCTTCCGTTCGACGCCGAGGCGGCGCGGGCCTTCGGCCTGGTCTCAGCGGCGGTGCTCGCCGCCGGACGAGGAACGCGCCGCCGGGTGGCGGACCTGATGATCGCCTCCGTCGCACACGCCAACGCGCTCCCTCTCTACACCACGAACCCGGGCGACTTCCTCGGGCTCGACGGTCTGGTCACCGTGCATCCGGTCAGCAGGCCGACCGGCTGAAGGCCCGTCGTCGACGCGCAACCGGCGGGCGTGACGAGTGAGTGATTTCGCTCAACGCATCCGAATCGCGCTCCGTACTCGAAGATGTGAGCATGCGGATCCTCATGGCCGGCGCGTCCGGTTTCCTCGGCACCCGACTGGTCGACTGCCTCACCGCGGACGGCCACCAGGTCACCCGCCTGGTCCGCCGCCCGCCGCGCACCCCCGTCGAACGGCAGTGGAACCCGTCCGCCGCGCAACTGGACCCGCAGTGCGTCGCCGACGCCGACGCGGTGGTGAACCTGGCCGGCGCCGGGGTGGGTGACAAGCGGTGGAACGACGAGTACCGGAAGGTGATCCGGACGAGCCGGGTGGACAGCACCACCACGCTCGCCATCACGATCGCCGGCCTGCCCGCCGCCGACCGGCCCGCGGTGCTGCTGAACTCCTCCGCCGTCGGCTGGTACGGCAACACCGGCGACCGTGCGGTCACCGAGGAGGCGCCTGCGGGTGAGGGGTTCCTCGCCGACGTCTGCCGGGTCTGGGAGGCCGCGACCCGCCCGGCCGAGGACGCCGGCGTACGGGTGGTGCGCCTGCGTACCGGACTGCCACTGCACCGCGACGGCAGCCTGCTCAAGCCGCAGCTCCTGCCGTTCCGGCTCGGCGTCGGCGGCAAGCTGGGCAACGGCCGCCAGTGGCTGCCGTGGATCTCGATGCGGGACTGGCTCGACGCCGCGAAGTTCCTGCTGGCCCGCGACGACGTGGCCGGCCCGGTGAACGTGGTCGGCCCGGCACCGGTCACCAACGCCGAGTTCACCCGGGAACTCGCCCGGCAGCTGCACCGCCCGGCGATCATGCCGATCCCGGCGCTGGCGCTGAAGGTCGCGCTCGGCGGTTTCGCGCAGGAGGCGCTCACCAGCACGCGGGTGCTGCCCGGTGTGCTGGACAAGGCCGGTTTCGCCTGGGCGCACCCGGACCTGCCGGGCGCGCTGCGCGCCGCCCTCACCGGCTGAGCGAGGGCGGCGCGACGCGGCGGATCAGCAGCCGATCACCCAGTACGCGGGCCCGGTCTGCTTCAGCGTGCTCGTGTAGAAGGTGTTGTAGAGGCCCATCCGCTGCCCGCTGCCGAGCGCGTAGGCGTACCCGCCGGACTGGTAGGCCCGGCCGGCCACCACGTGCGCGTAGTTGCTGGCGGTGACGCAGACCGGCGCACTGGTCGGGCTGGGCGAGGCGGTGGGCGTGGGCGAGGCGGTCGGCCTGGGCGACGCGGTCGCCGTCGGGGTCGGGCTCGGCGAGGCGCCGCCACCGCCGAGCCCGAAGAAGACCGCGTCCCGGTACGTCGAACAGATGGTGTCCAGGAAGTACGCCCCGGCGGTGCCACACTGGTCCGCGCCCGTACCCGGGTCGACGGGGGTGCCGTGGCCCATCCCGGAGACCCGGTAGAGGCGGACCTGGTCGCTGCCGTAGACCTCCAGGTTGGTGCCGGCCGGCAGCGTGGACGTGCTGGTCGGGGTGGTCGACACGCCCAGCACGTTCGTCCACTGGTCCCGCGACTCGGCGGCGTTCGCGGTCGCCACAGTGGTGTCGCTGGTGCCGTGCCAGATCGCCACGCGGGGGCGCTTGCCGGAGTAGCCGGGGTACGCGCCGCGGACCAGGTCGCCCCACTGCGCCGGGGTCTTGTCCACGCCCGGGTTCATGCAGCTGAACGCGGTGACGGTGCTGGTGGCGCAGCGGTACGGGATGCCGGCGACGATCGAGCCGCCGGCGAAGACGTCCGGGTAGGCGGCGAGCATGGCCGCGCTCATCGCCCCGCCGGCGGAGAGGCCGCTGACGTAGACGCGGGCGCCGTCGGTGCCGTAGGTGCTCTTGGCGTAGTCGACCATCTGCTTGATCGACAGCGCCTCGCCCTGTCCGCGTGCGGTGTCACCGGTCTCGAACCAGTTGAAGCAGGAGTTGGCGTTGTTGCCGCTGGGCTGCTGCGGCGCGATGAGCGTGAACTTCCACTGGTCGGCGTACTTCTGCCAGCCGGAGTTGGCGACGTACGTGGAGGCGTTCTGCACGCAGCCGTGCAGCAGCACCACGGCGGGCGCACCGGCGGGCAGGCCGTCCGGGCGGTACGCGTACATGGCCAGGTTGCCGGGGTTGGAGCCGAACCCGGTGACCTGGGTCAGCGAGGCGGCCTGGGCGGGGAGGGCGGCGACCAGCGCGGTGGCCGCGGCCAGCACGACCCCGGCCGCCGCCCCGGCGACGCGGGCGATGAGGGATGAGGAGCGGGGCACGGGGACCTCCCGATCGTGGAATGTGAACTGAGTCACCTCCGGGTTGCCGCGACGTTACGGCCGCGTTTCGTCACACCGGAATGGCCGCCACTCACACATTCACGACCACCGAAGTGTGCGGCGAGTTCCGTGTCCGGGCGGTCTGCCCAGGTCCGGTTGGTAACGTCCGCTGCGTGCCCTCCTCCCCGTTCCCGGCCGCCGGCCCGGCGCCGACACGCGTCCGCGACCGGCGCGCCGACCTGCTGGTCACGCTCGCCGCGCTGGCCCTGGCCCTCTGGGTGACGAGTGGCCTGTGGCGGGATCCCAACAGCCGAGCGATCACCGTCAACTCCAGCGACCAGGCGCTGTTCGAGTGGCTGCTGGCGTTCGGCGGGCACGCGCTGACACACGGGCAGAACCCGCTGTTCACCACGTTGATCAACGTCCCGGACGGGGTGAACCTCGCGGTGAACACCTCGATCACCGTGTACGCGGCGGTCTTCGCGCCGCTGACGTACCTGATCGGGCCGCCCGCGACGTTCCTGGTGATCCTCACGCTCAACCTCGCCGCGACGGCTGTCGCCTGGTACTGGCTGCTCAGCCGGCACCTGGTCGGCAGCCGGCTGGCCGCCGGTGTGGGCGCGCTGTTCATCGCCTTCTGCCCGGCGATGGTGTCGCACGCCAACGCGCACCTGAACTGGACCGCCGGCTGGCTGGTGCCGCTGCTGATCTGGGGCGTGTTCCGGCTGCGGCGTCCCGGGCGGGCGGTCACCGGCGGGATCGTGCTCGGCCTGCTGGTCGCCGTCGCGTTCTCGATCGCCGCCGAAGGGCTCTTCTTCACCGCACTGGCGCTCGGCGTGTTCCTCGCGGTGTGGGCGCTGCACCCGGCCCGCCGGTCCGAGGTGCGTGCTGCGCTGCCCCGGATGGCGGCCGGGCTGGGCGTGACAGCGCTCGTCGCCGGGGCGCTGCTGGCGTACCCGCTCTGGCTGCATTTCCTCGGACCGCAACGGTTCCACGGCACCGGGTTCGACCCGCTGATCCACTCCGAGGACATCGCAGCGTACGGGTCGTACCCGCGCCGGTCGCTGGCCGGCTGGGCCGGGTGGGGCACCTCGCTGGCTCCCAACCCGACGGAGGAGAACTCGTTCTTCGGCGTACCGCTGCTCCTGCTCGCGGTCGCCTGCTTCGCGCTGCTGTGGTGGCGCGCGGACCGGGCGTTCCGGGCCACGCTCGCGGCGCTCGGGGTGACCGCCGTGGTCTTCGCGGTGCTGTCGTGGGGGCCGACGGTGAAGTGGAACGGCCGCCGCTTCGACCAGACGCTGCCGTTCGGGGTGCTGGACAACCTGCCGGTGATCAACGCGGCGCTGCCGTCCCGGCTGGCCCTCGTCGTCGCGCCGGTCATCGGCCTGCTGCTGGCGTACGCGATCGACACGCTGCGGGCCCGGCCGCCACGACACCGGGTGAGCGGGCTCGCCTGGACGCTCGGCTTCGTCGCCGCGCTGCTGCCGCTCGTGCCGACGCCGCTGCTCACCAGCGTCCGCGAGCCGATTCCGCAGTTCATCACCAGTGGCGCCTGGCAGCGCTACGTCCCGCCCGACGGGGTGCTGACCCCGCTGCCGCTGACCGTTGACGTCTACCCGGACGGGCAGCGCTGGCAGGCGTACGCGCTGGCGAACCGGCAGGGCGAGTTCCGGATCCCCTCCGGGTTCTTCCTCGGGCCGGGCGGCCCGGAGGGCCGGGGCCGGATCGGCCCGGTGCCGCGCACCTTCGACTCGCTGATGGACCAGGCCGGCCGGACCGGGCTGGTGCCGATCATCACCGACGGCAGCATCCGCGAGTCCCGGGCGGACCTGCGCTACTGGGGGGTGCAGGCGGTGGTGCTGCCGGACCGGGTGCACGGCGCCAAGTTCGACGTCGACGAAGAGGCGCTGCGGCGCACCGCCACCGCGCTGCTCGGCCCGCCCGAGCGGGTGGAGGACGTCTGGCTGTGGCGGGTGCCGGAGTGACCGTCGCCGCGACGCGATGGCGACGAGGCTCACGGGTCCGGTTCCCGGAGGGCGGGACTAGGCTGGACGGGTGAGCGTGACGACTTCCGGGCTGACCGCCGTCCGCGCCGGCCTGCTCGACTACCAGGCCGCCTGGGACGAGCAGCGCCGGCTGCACGAGGCGGTGGTGGCCGGCGAGCAGGGCGACACCGTGCTGCTGCTGGAGCACCCCAGCGTCTACACCGCCGGCAAGCGCACCGAACCGTGGGACCGGCCGATGGACGGCACCCCGGTGGTGGACGTGGACCGCGGCGGCAAGATCACCTGGCACGGTCCGGGGCAGCTCGTCGGCTACCCGATCGTCCGGCTGCCCGACCCGGTCGACGTGGTCGCGTACGTCCGGCGCACCGAGCAGCTGCTGATCGACGTCTGCGCCGAGTTCGGGCTGGCCGCCGGCCGGGTCGAGGGGCGCAGCGGCGTGTGGGTGCCGGAGGACGACCGGGGCCCGGCCCGCAAGGTGGCCGCCATCGGCATCCGGGTGGCCCGCGGCGTCACGCTGCACGGCTTCTCCGTCAACTGCGACTGCGACCTGGGCTTCTTCGACCGGATCGTGCCCTGCGGCATCCGTGACGCCGGGGTCACCTCGCTGACCGCCGAGCTGGGCCGGCCGATCACCGTCGCCGACGTGCTGCCCGTGGTCGAGCGGCACCTGCCGACGCTGACGCAGGTCTGAGCCCCGTGCGGCTCGACCTGGTCACGCTCGTCGTGGCCGAGTACGACCCGGCCATCGCGTTCTTCACCGAGGTGCTCGGGTTCGAGCTGGCGCAGGACAGCCCGTCGCTGACCAACGACGGCCGGCCCAAGCGCTGGGTGGTGGTACGCCCACCGGGCGGCGGCACCGGCCTGCTGCTGGCCCGCGCCGACGGCGAACACCAATCCGGTGCCGTGGGCGACCAGACCCACGGGCGGGTGGGCTTCTTCCTCCAGGTCGACGACTTCGAGGCGGTGTATCGGCGGATGGTCGACGCGGGCGTCGAGTTCGTCCGCCCGCCCCGCACCGAGCCGTACGGCCGGGTCGCGGTCTTCCGCGACATCGCCGGCAACCCCTGGGACCTGCTCGGCCCGGCCTGACCGCTCCCGCTTTCCCCTCCCCACCCCCCGCCCCTCGCCCCTCGCCCTTTGCCTTTCGGCTCGCCGCGCTCGCGCCGCCCCGCCTGACCTCCCGGCCTGGCCCGTCCGCGTGGTCCTGCCCCCGGCCGCCGCGCATCGCTCGGTGCGGTGGCCGACCAGTCCCGGGTCGCCGCCCGCCCAGGGCCACCTCGCCATCGGTAACGGTAAGTAACGGGGCGCGCGCCTGCGGCATGTGACCTCTCGCCGACTTTGCTCTGCAGCCGGATCCGCAACGGTCACTCCCGGTCGATCGGTGCGCCCGTGGCTGCAGAGCAAAGTGCGCAGAGGCCATTCCCTCCCGCTCGCGGGTGACTCGCCATAACCCCTGCTCAGCGCGATTCGCCGCCGCAAAGGGCATCTCGACGACTCCGGATGCCCCATCACCGAGCGTGACCGCGAGCCCGCGCGACCTTTCATCACCCTCTGCGACCGATCCGAGCCGGTTGCGGAGGCCGGCGGCTCGACCGACTGTTCCGGCGAGCCCGCGCCTCGCCACCGGGACCGGGCGGGGGCCCGGGACCCGGACCCGGACCCGGACCCGGACCGGCCGAGCGGAACCCGCCGCCGCGGGCCGGCACGGCGCAAGCCGTGCCGGCCCGCAGCCGTCAGGGCGTGAGGCGGTGCAGGTCGCGCGGGAAGGCGGTCACCTCGCGGACGTTCGCCGCGCCGGTGAGCCGCGCGACGAACCGCTCCAGCCCGATCGCGAAACCGCCGTGCGGCGGCATGCCGTGCCGGAACGCGTCCACGTACCCGGCGTACGGCTCGACCGGCTCGCCGCGCGCCGCCAGGGCAGCCAGGTAGTCGGCGTGCCGGTGCAGCCGCTGCCCGCCGGTCACCAGCTCCACGCCCCGGAACAGCAGGTCGAAACCGTTCGAGTACGCGGGCCGGGCCGGGTCCGGATGGGTGTAGAACGGGCGCTTCGCCATCGGATAGCCGGTGACGAAGAGGAAGTCGCTGCCGTGCTCACGGAGTGCCCACTCCCCCAGCGCCCGCTCGTGCGCCGGGGCCAGGTCGGGTTCGTCGGCCGGCGCTCCGGCGATCTTCAGCGCGTCGGTGAAGTGCACCGCCGGGATCTCCGCCGGCACCTCCGGCGCCGTCACGCCGAGCGTGGCCAGCGCGCCGGCGGCCCGCTCGACGACTGTCGCCATCATCCCGGCCAGGGTGCCGCGCAGCACCGCCATCACGTCCCGGTGGTCGGTCACGAAACCCAGCTCGACGTCGAGCGACGTGTACTGGGCCAGGTGGCGCACCGTGTCGTGCGGCTCGGCGCGGAACACCGGCCCCACCTCGTAGACCCGCTCGAAGACACCGACCATGAGCTGCTTGTAGAACTGCGGCGACTGGGCCAGGTAGGCGGGCCGCCCGAACCAGTCCAGCGCGAACACGTTCGCCCCGCTCTCGGTGGACGAGGCGACCACCTTCGGCGTGTGCACCTCGACGAAGCCCTGCCCGTCGAGCGTGGCCCGGAAGCCGGACACGGCCGCCGCCGAGATCCGCAGCGCGGCGGACCGGCTCGGGTGCCGCAGCGCGGTCGGCGCGTTGTCGAGCTGGGTGGGCAGGGTGGCGGTGAGCACCGGCCGGTACAGGTCGAACGGGGGCGGGACGGCGGGCGGCCCGAGCGGACGTACCGTCGGCTCGACGACCTCGACCCCGGCGGGCGCGGTGGGGTTCGCGACCACGGTGCCGACCACCTCGACGACCGTCTCCTCGGTGAGCGCCTCGACCTGCTCGCGCACGGCGGGCGCGGCGACCACCACCTGGGCGAGCCCGGCGGCGTCGCGGAGGATCAGGAAGGCCACCGACTTGAGCAGCCGGCGGCGGTGGACCCAGCCGGCGAGTCGCACGGTGGCGCCCACATGGGCGGGGAGTTCTGCGGACAGGATGCGTTGCACGACGACTACCTCCTTGACCAATCGCAACGCGATCCCCAGGGAGGTGTGGGCGAGCGGGAACCTCGCGGTGCCACCACACCTTCGCCCCCGCCGTGGCGGGGGCCTCGTTCGTCGCCTTTTCACCGGGGCCGGCCGGGCGGGCTCTACTGGGCGCACGGCGCCGTTCTTCCCGCAGCTCGGGAGGGTCTTCACGGGCCGGCGCCAGACCGCCTCGCAGCAACCGGCGGCTCTCTCGACTGGCGGATCGGTCCGTTACTCGGCTCCGTCACAGCTCTGCCCGGCACGCTAGCACCACCCGCGCCACGCTGTGACCGGGTTTTTTCGCCCCTGGTGTCCGGTGTCACAGCGATTCCGGCGTGACGGCCGTCGCCCGCCGTTCATCGACCGGCGCCGACCGGCGTACGCTCGGTTTTGTGACGATCGAGCAATCCGCGCCGACGACTGAGCAGCCAGCGCGCACCGCGACTGTCGCCCCGGAGGGGCGGCGGATGCTGCGGATCGAGGCGCGCAACGCCGAGACGCCGATCGAGCGCAAGCCGCCGTGGATCAAGGTCAAGGCCAAGATGGGCCCGGAGTACACCCAGTTGCGCGGGCTCGTCTCGCGCGAAGGGCTGCACACCGTGTGCCAGGAGGCCGGCTGCCCCAACATCTACGAGTGCTGGGAGGACCGGGAGGCCACCTTCCTCATCGGTGGTGACCAGTGCACCCGGCGCTGCGACTTCTGTCAGATCGACACCGGCAAGCCGGCCGAGTTCGACGCCGACGAGCCGCGGCGCGTCGCCGAGTCGGTCGCCGCGATGGGCCTGCGCTACGCGACCATCACCGGTGTCGCCCGCGACGACCTGCCCGACGGCGGGGCGTGGCTCTACGCCGAGACGGTCCGGCAGATCCACGCGCTTCAGTCCGGCTGCGGCGTCGAGCTGCTCATCCCCGACTTCAACGCCGTGCCCGAGCAGCTCGCCGAGGTCTTCGGCTCGCGGCCCGAGGTGCTGGCCCACAACGTGGAGACCGTGCCGCGCATCTTCAAGCGGATCCGCCCGGCGTTCCGCTACGAGCGTTCGCTGGACGTGATCCGCCAGGCGCGGGCCGACGGCCTGGTCACCAAGAGCAACCTGATCCTCGGCATGGGCGAGGAGCGCGCCGAGGTGTCCCAGGCGCTGCGCGACCTGCACGAGGCGGGCTGCGAGCTGATCACCATCACGCAGTACCTGCGTCCCTCCCCCCGGCACCACCCGGTGACCCGCTGGGTCAAGCCGGAGGAGTTCGTCGAGCTGCGCGAGGAGGCCGAGGAGATTGGCTTCGCGGGCGTGATGAGCGGCCCGCTGGTCCGCTCGTCGTACCGTGCGGGCCGTCTCTACCAGCAGGCGCTCGACGCCCGCCGGGAAGTCACCGTCGCCGGCTGAGGCCGGCCGACCACCGCGTCACCCGCCGCCGGCCGCCCGCCGGATGCCATGATCACAGGCATGACCGCCGGGGTACGCGAGGAGCCACGCGAAGCCGTGCGCCCTCGTACGCCCCGGCGGCTGCCGTTGCCGACGCTACTCGCCCTGCTCGTCGGGTTCGCCGGGGTGGGCTACCGGCTGGCGCTGCTGTTCGCCGACGTGCCGCCCACCAACAGCGACGAGGCGACGATGGGGCTGGCCGCCCTGCACATCGCCCGCGGTGAGGGCTTCCCGGTCTGGTTCTACGGCCAGGCGTACATGGGCACGCTGGAGGCGTACCTGGCCGCGCCGCTGGTCGCGCTCGCCGGGCCGTCGGTGCTCGTGCTGCGGCTGCCCACGCTCGCGTTGTACGCGTTGTTCCTGCTGCTGTCCTGGCGGCTGACCCGGCGGCTCGGCGGTGACCGCTGGTACGCCCTGCTCGTCGTCGCCGTGCTGGCGCTCGGCGCGGACCGGGTGGTGAAGAACCAGCTCATCGCCGGTGGCGGCTATCCGGAGCTGAACCCGGCCGGTGCGGCGCTGGCGCTGCTCACGGTCGGGCTCTGCGTGAGCGGGCCGGGCGCGCGGCTGCCCCGCTGGGCGGCGTGGGGACTGATCTCCGGGGTGCTGCTCTGGGTGGACCCGCTGATCCTGCCGTACGTGCTGACGCTCGGCGTGCTGCTCGTGGCGCGGCGCCGGCGGGAACTGGCCGGCCTGGCCGGGCTGGTGCTGGCCGGCGCGCTGCTGCTGGGCGCGGCCCCGATGCTGGTGGACAGCATCCGGCACGGTCGCAACCCGGTGACCGCGGTGCTGGCCGCGGGTGGCTCCGGCACTGCTGCGGACTGGGCGGACCGGCTGCACGGCGCGCTGGTCCTCGGGCCACCGCTGGCGATGGGCTTCTGCTCACCCGGCCGGTGTGCCACCTGGCAGCTCTGGTGGGCCGTCGCGTTCCCGGTGCTGCTGGTGCTCGCCGCGCTCACCGCGTGGCACACCCTGCGCCGCGCTTCCGGCCGTCCGGGTTCGGCGGTGCGGGTGTCGGCCGGGGTGCGGCTGGCGCTGCTCGGCGGCGCGGCGGGCGTGCTGGCCGCGTACGCGGTGAGCAACGCGGCCGGGCAGACGCCGATCGAGAGCAGTCGTTACCTGTCGTGCCTGGCGGTCGCCGTGCCCGCCCTGCTCTGGCCACTGTGGCAGGCCGCCCGCCCGCTCGCCAGGCCGCGCCGGCTCGCCGAGGTGGCGGCATCCGACCCGCTCACCCAACGCCAGCTCGCCGAGGTGGCTGCATCGGAGGAGGGTGCATACCGCCGTCTCCCCGAGGTGGAGTCGATCAAGGCGACCGGCGGGCGGACGGCCGGGCCGAAGGCCCGGGCGGCGGGCGTCGGGGCGGTGGCAGTGCTCGCGGGTGTACTCGGCACCGGCGCGTCGGCCACAGTGGACGTCATCCGGGCGGCGCCCGACGTGCACGCCGAGGCGGACCGGCACCGGTCGCTGGTGGACACGCTCGGCGCGCTCGACGTCCGGAACGTCCGCGGCGGCTACTGGACGTGCAACCGGCTCACCTACGCCACCGGCGAGAACGTGGTCTGTGCTGTGGTCGACGACGACCTGACCCCGGGTTTCGACCGGTTGCCCGCGTACCGGCGGGAGGTGGCGGCCGACCCGGGCGCGGCGTGGGTGGCGCAGCCCGGCTCGCCGCTGGCCGCCCGGCTGGACGCGCGCCTCGGCCCCGAACCGGGCGCGCTCGACGTCGTCACCGTCGCCGGCTGGCGGATCTACCTGCCCCGCCGCTGACGCGGACGCGGCGCGCTACCGGACGCGGCGCTGTGCCGGGGCGGGTGGCGAAGCGTCGAGCAGGCCGAGGCGGTGGGCCAGCGCGGCGGCCTCGACCCGGTTGGTCACGTCGAGCTTGGCGATGATCCGGGACACGTGCACACTCGCCGTCTTCGGCGAGATGAACAGCCGCTCGGCGATCCGGCTGTTGCTGTGCCCCTCGGCGACCAGCCGCAACACCTCCTGCTCCCGGCTGGTCAGCAGGTCCGGCCCGGGTCGCCCGGTGCCCCGCAGCCCCACCCGGCGGGCCAGCGTCGCCGCCTGCTCGCCCAGCGGGATGGCGCCCAGCCGGGCGGCCAGCTCGGCCGTCTCCCGTACCGCGGCGGCGACCTCGTCCCGCTCGCCCGCCGCCGCGGCCGCCTCGGCCAGCCCGAGCAGCGCCCGGCCCAGCGGGTACGGCTGCCCGGCCGCCCGCCACGCCGCCACGGCCTCCCGCCACGCGGCGAGCGCCTCGGCGGGAGCGGCGGGGCCGAGCCCGGTCAGGACGGCGGTGACGTGGGCCGCGTGGGCGTGCTCGGCCGGGTGCCGGGCGGGCAGCGCGGCGGCCACCGCCGACACCTCGGCGGCGAGCGTCGCGTCCCCGCTCACGGCGGCGGTACGCGCCAGCGCGTTGAGCAGCGGCCAGCCCTCCCGCGGCAGGTCGGCCAGGTGCGCGTCGGCCAGGGCGGCGCGCGCCGCGCGTACCGCCTCCAGCTTGTCGTCGGCGGCGAGCGCGGCCTCCACGCGCAGCTCGTGCAGCGGCAGCCGGTGGTTCGGCCAGAGGTAGGGCCGGCTGAGGAACGCCAGCGCCCGCCCGACGACCTCGTCGGCGCCGGGATGGGCGCGGGCCAGGTGGAGCCCGGCGCGCAGTTGCAGCCAGTGCAGCCCGGACACGCCGGGCGGGTCGATCCGGGCCGCCTCGGCGCAGGTGGCGTCCGCCTCGTCCCAGCGGCCCAGCGCGATCAGCGCCTCGGCCCGGTTCGACAGCAGGTACGCCCCGATCGAGCGGCTGATGCCGACCCGGCGCGCCTCGCTCACCCCGGCCGCGGCTGCCTGTTCGGACTCGTCGTAGCGGCCCAGTTCGTAGAGCACGTCGGAGATGAACACCAGCGCACTGACCAGGGCCCACGAGTCACCGGCGGCACGGGCCCGCGCCTCGACCCCGCGCAGCTCGGCCAGCCCGCGCTCCGGGGTGCCGTCGAGGCGGTGCAGCAGGGCGATCCGGGTGGGCAGCAGCACCAGGTCGGTGCCGACCTCGGACGCGCCGGCCGCGGCTTCGGCGGCGACCGAGGCGGCCTCGCGCGGGTCGACCTTCATCAGGTGCGACGCGATGTCGGCCAGCACGGCGAACCGTTCCGGACCGTCGGGGGCGCCGGCCGCCAGCCGGTACGCCTCGCGCAGCTCGGCCGCGCCGTCGCTCTTGCCGAGCAGCGCGAACAGCCGGCCGCGATGGTCGAGCAGGCGGGCGGCGCGCAGCGGCTCGGCGCCGGGGTCGACCTCGGCGAGCGCGGCCCGGGTGAGCGTGAGCGCGCGGCTGAGGTCACCGGCGGTGACCGCGGCGGTGAGCGTGTCCTCCAGCACCCGCAGGTGGTCCATGCCGAGCCGGTCGGCGGCGTCGGGCACCTGCTCCCACAGTTCGAGGACGCGCTCCAGCAGGCGGCTCTGCTCCGCGTACGCGTACCGTTCGGCCGCCGCCTCGGCGGCGACCAGGGCGGCGGTGAGCGCGCGCGGGTGGTCGTGCGCGGCGTACCAGTGGTGGGCGATCTCGGCCGGAGCGCGACCGGCGGCGACCAGGTGGGGTTGGGCCTCGATCGCGGCGGCGTACCGGGCGTGCAGCCGCGCGTGCTCGCCGGGCAGCAGGTCGTCGTGCACGGCCTCGCGGACCAGCGCGTGCCGGAACTCGTAGTCGCCGTCCGGGTCGGCCACCACAAGCTGCCCGGCGACGGCGGCGCGCAGCGCGTCCTCCAGTTCGGCCTCGGGCAGGCCGGCCACCTCGGCGAGCAGTTGGTGGGCGAAGCGGGTGCCTCCGGCGGCGGCGATCCGCAGCACCCGCTGGGCCGGCTCGGGCAGCCGGTCGACGCGGGCCAGCAGCAGGTCGCGCAGCGTCTCCGGGATGGCCGCGCAGCCGACCGGGCCGCCGGCGGCGGCCAGCTCCTCGATGAAGAACGGATTGCCCTGGGTGCGTTCGTGCACGTCGTCGACGGTCCGGGCGTACTGCTCGGTGCCGAGCAGGTCGGCCAGCACGGCGGCGGTGCCGTCGCGGTCGAGACGGCCCAGCTCGATCCGGTCCACGCCGCGGACCCGGTCCAGCTCGGCGAGGAACGGCCGCAGCGGGTGCCCGCGGTGCAGCTCGTCGGTGCGGTACGTGCAGACCACCAGCAGGCGGGTGGCGCGGGCGGCCCGCACCAGGAAGCCGATGAGATCCCGGGTGGACCGGTCGGCCCAGTGCAGGTCCTCGATCACCAGCACCAGCGGGCGTTCCTCGGCGATCCGCCGGAACAGGTCGGCGACCAAGTCGAACAGGTAGCCGCGCGGGGTGTCGGCGAGCGCCGGCCCGGCGGGCGCGGCGACGCCTGCGGGCATCCGGGCGAGTTCCGGCAGCAGCCGGGCGAACTCCGCCTCGTAGCCGGCGAAGGCGGCCGGCCCGTCGTGGCGCAGCACGTCGCGCAGCGCGGCGGCGAACGGGGCGAACGGCAGGCCGGCCTCGCCCAGCTCCAGGCACTGGCCGACGAGCAGCCGTGCGCCGGCGGCGTCCACCTGCGTGCCGAACTCCTCCAGCAGCCGGGTCTTGCCGACACCCGCCTCGCCGCCGACGAGCACCGTCGCCGGCTCGCCGGACCTCGACCGGGCCAGCGCGTCGCCGAGCGCGGTCAGCTCGGTCCGGCGGCCGACGAGGACGGTGCTGGCGGCGCGTACGGTCACGCCGTCGAGCATGCCACGCGCCCCCGACGGCCCGACCGGGCCGATCGGGCCGCGCGTCGCCGCCGGTCCGGCCGCCCCCGTGACGGCCGGACCGGCGAACTCCCCTGCGGCACTGGCCGCGCCCACGATCCCGGGGACGGCCGGACCGGCGAACTGCCCTGCGGCACCGGCCGCGCCCACGATCCCGGGGACGGCCGGACCGGCGAACCCGCCTGCGGCACCGGCCGCACCGGCGAGTCCGGCGACGGCCGCCGGTGCGGTCACCGGCGGGCGTCGGTGGTGCGGGCGTTGTGCTGCCGGCGGCTGAGCCAGCCGCGCGGGTGCCGCCGTGGCAGCGACCGGGCGAGCCGGTCCTGTGCGGCGTCGGCCTGCAACTCGGAGGCGTGGCTGCGGTGGATGCTGAGGATGAAGTCCGCGTCGTTGCCGAACATCTCGATCTCCCTTGTCGTGCGGTGTCGCTCCCTGTCGAGATCGACTCTCCGCGCGAAGGTGCCCCCGGGGCATGGGTACGCCGCCTGATCTTCGCCCGCCCGGCCTCCTTACCGGCGGGCCGGTTCGGGCCGGCGCGGCGGTAAGGTACTCAGCCCTCGGCGGAAGAGGCGGCCACGGATCAACGTGATGTGCGCCGACCACTAGACTCTGCGGTATGGCAAAGCCCCAGGAGAAGGTCTCGTTCGGCCAGCGGCTGAAGCAGATCGGGATGGTGTTCCGGTTCACCGCCAAGCAGGACAAGTGGTTCGCGCCGCTGACCGCGGCGGCGGTGCTGATCCCGCTCGCGCTCACCGTGGTCGCGGTGATCGCCTGGGGCTGGCTCTGGCTGCCGATCGGCATCCTGCTCGCCCTGCTGGCCGTGCTGATCGTGCTCAACCTGCGCTCCAACAAGGCGATGATGAACGCCGCCGAGGGGCAGCCGGGCGCGGCGGCGCAGATCATGGAGAGCATGCGCGGCGACTGGCGGGTCACCCCGGCGGTCAGCTCCACCACCCAGATGGACATGGTGCACCTGGTGGTGGGCCGGCAGGGCGTGATCCTGCTGGCCGAGGGCAACCCGCAGCGCGTACGCGGCCTGCTCGGCCAGGAGAAGCGCCGCCTGGCGAAGGTGATCGGCACCGCCCCGCTGCACGACTACGTGATCGGGCAGGGCGAGGGTGAGCTGCCGGTCCGCAAGCTGCGGATGACGCTGATGCGGCTGCCCCGCGCCCTGTCCCCGAAGGACGTCAACGCGCTCGACAAGCGGCTCAAGGCGCTCACCGCGCGGCCGCAGATGCCCAAGGGCGCGATCCCGAAGAACATGCGGCCGGCGCGCGGCGCGTTCCGGCAGACCCGGGGTCGCTGACCTCCGGCGTACGCGAAGAAGGAGCCGGTCCCCGTGCGGGGCCGGCTCCTTCGTCGTGCGGGTCAGCGGCGCGGGGCGTCGGTGACGACCGACCCGGAGAGCCGGTCGTGCAGGCCCCGCCGGTGCTCGTCCATGAGCAGGGCCGGCACCACGAGGGCCAGCAGGAGGCCGCGCAGCAGGCCCCGGAGCAGCCCGATCCGGCCGCCGTCGGCCCAGGACACGCAGCGCAGCCGGGTCAGGAACATGCCGGGGGTCTGGGCGAACAGGCCGATGAAGAAGCCGTACTCCAGGATCAGCACCAGGACCGGCGGCCAGCCGTCGCGGACCGGGTCGGAGAAGGCCCGGGCGACCATCAGGCACAGCACCCAGTCGATGATCAGGGCGCCGAAGCGGCGGCCGAGGCTGGGCGGGGTGAAGGCGGGGTCGGTGGCGGGCGGCACCGGTGTGGCGGCGGTATCGGTCACAGCGGCCAGGGTAGCGCCGCCGCGACCCCTGACGAAAAATACGACATTCAGCATCAGAGCGTGCCGGGATGACGCTCCGCAAGCGACGTAACACGGCGGAAACAGACGAGACACGGCCGGGCAACCCCCCGGCCATAGCGTCGCCAGTAGCCAGCTACCGGAGTGGACCTGCCAGGAGGACGTGTGTTCGCCAATTCCGAGGAACTCCTGCGATACCTCGCCAACGAGGACGTGAAGTTCGTCGACGTACGTTTCTGTGACCTGCCCGGCGTGATGCAGCACTTCAACCTGCCGGTCGAGTCGTTCGACGACAGCGTCTTCACCGACGGCCTCGCCTTCGACGGATCCTCGATCCGCGGCTTCCAGGCCATCCACGAGTCCGACATGCTCCTGCTGCCGGACGTCGCCACCGCCTTCATCGACCCGTTCCGGGCCCAGAAGACGCTCGCGCTGAACTTCTTCATCCACGACCCGTTCACCCGCGAGGCGTACTCCCGCGACCCGCGCAACGTGGCGAAGAAGGCCGAGGCGTACCTCGCCGCCAGCGGCATCGCCGACACCGCCTACTTCGGGGCGGAGGCGGAGTTCTACATCTTCGACTCCATCCGCCACGAGACCTCCGCGCACCAGTCGTTCTACTACATCGACTCGATCGAGGGCGCCTGGAACAGCGGCCGGATCGAGGAGGGCGGCAACCGGGGTTACAAGACCGCGTACAAGGGCGGCTACTTCCCGGTGCCGCCGGTGGACCACTACGCCGACCTGCGCGACCGGATCGTGCGGCGCCTCGTCGACGGCGGCTTCACCGTCGAGCGTTCGCACCACGAGGTCGGCACCGCGGGCCAGTCGGAGATCAACTACAAGTTCTCCACGCTGCTGCACGCCGCCGACCAGCTCCAGCTGTTCAAGTACATCGTCAAGAACGAGACCTGGGCCGCCGGCAAGACCGCGACGTTCATGCCCAAGCCGCTGTTCGGTGACAACGGCTCCGGCATGCACACCCACCAGAGCCTCTGGCGCGGCGGCGAGCCGCTGTTCTACGACGAGACCGGCTACGCCGGCCTGTCCGACACCGCCCGCTGGTACATCGGCGGCCTCCTGCACCACGCCCCGTCGCTGCTGGCCTTCACCAACCCGACGGTGAACTCCTACCGTCGTCTGGTGCCGGGCTTCGAGGCGCCGGTGAACCTGGTCTACTCCCAGCGCAACCGCTCGGCCTGCACCCGCATCCCGGTGACCGGCAGCAACCCGAAGGCCAAGCGCGTCGAGTTCCGGGTGCCGGACCCGTCGAGCAACCCGTACCTGGCGTTCTCGGCCATGATGATGGCCGGCCTGGACGGCATCAAGAACAAGATCGAGCCGCCGGCGCCGATCGACAAGGACCTCTACGACCTCCCGCCGGAGGAGTGGGGCGACGTCAAGCAGGTGCCCGGTTCGCTGCCGGAGGTGCTCAACGCGCTCGAGGCCGACCACGACTACCTGCTCGACGGCGGAGTGTTCACGCCGGACCTGATCTCCACCTGGGTCGACTGGAAGCGGGCCAACGAGGTCGACCCGGTGCGTCTGCGCCCGACCCCGCACGAGTTCGCGATGTACTTCGACTGCTGAGCACGTACGTCAGCACCGGCCGGGCCGGCTTCGCGATGGCGGAGCCGGCCCGGCCGTTTACGCGGTACGGCGGCGCAGCGCGGCCCGGACGCCGCCCACCGCGACGACCACCACCAGCACCGTCATCAGCACCGCGCCCGGCGCCTTGCTGAACCGGGCCAGGTTGGATCCGTCCGGCAGGGTGAGCGCCGAGGCCACCGCGCAGGGCGCCACGAACCAGACCTGCCGGGCCAGCGGCACCGCCGCGACCGCGAGCAGCGTCAGCGGCCAGATCGCGTACCAGGGGTGGAAGACCGGGGCGAGCAGCACCGTGGCGGCGAGCGCCAGCCCCGCGCCGAGCAGCGCCACCCGCGGGCGGGCCAGCGTCAGCCGGGCCACCCGCTGCCGGGCGTCGTTGAGCCGCCGCAGCCGCGTCCACGCCTGCCACCAGAGCGCCACCAGCGTCGCGGCCAGCAGCACCAGCGCGGCCGCCCGGACCACCGGCACCGCCTGCGGCCGTAGCCCGGCCAGCTCACCGGCGTAGTCGATCACGAACCCGACGGCGGTGGGCGGGGAGGTCCACTGCTGCGAGTCGCCGCTGTGGCCGAGCCCTCCCACCCAGCCCAGCCCGAGGCCGGTGGCGAGCGACACGACGAGCAGCGTGCCGAGCACCGACGCGGCCAGCTGCCCGCCGTCGCGCAGCAGCGCCCGCCAGGTGTAGCGGCCGAGCACCGCGGCGAGCGCCGCGAACGGCAGCGCCACCACCGCGACCGCCTTCACCGCCACGGCAAGGCCCAGCAGCACACCGGCCACCAGCAGCGCGCGCGGCTTGCCCGGCAGGCGGACCAGCACCAGCAGGCCGAGCAGGAGCAGCCCGAGCGCGAGCGCGTCGTTGTGCGCGCCCGCCACCAGGTGGATCCCGACCAGCGGGCACGCGAGCACCAGCCAGGCGGCCCGCCGGGTGGGCACCCCGGCGGCACGGGCCAGGCCGGGCAGGCAGAGCGCGGTCAGCAGCACACCGGCCACCGCGACCAGCCGCAGCGCCACGACCGTCCCGATCAGGCCGCCACCGGCGAGGACGGCGAGCCCGGCCAGCAGGACGAAGAACGGCCCGTACGGCGCCGGGGTGTCCCGCCAGATCGGCGACACCGAGTCGGTCCACGGACAGCCGGCCGCCGCGACCCCCACCCGGTACGGGCTGAGCCCCTGCGTCCACGTCCAGCCCTGGCAGGCGTACGAGTAGACGTCGCGGCTGCCGATCGGCGGCGCGGCGAGCATCGGCAGCGACCAGAGCCCGGCGGTCAGGTACGCCCACCGGCCGGACGGGGCGCCCCACCGCAGCGACCACCAGGCGCCCACCAGCAGCAGCGTCCCGGCCAGCCAGCAGGCGAGCGCCGCCGGCCCGTTCGGTGCGTGCCAGATCGCGGCGAGCGAGCCGCGCGGGGGCGTGCCTGGTAGCGCGCCGCCGAGCCACCCGCCGACGGTGAGCAGCACGGCCCCGGCGAGGCCGGCGTAGCGGGCGAGACCGGCGGCGATCGGCCGGACGGGTCCGTCGGGCTCGCTCACCGGCACACTCCTCAGTCCACGGGAACCGGCTGCCGGCCCTTGCGAGCCGACCGTACCAACCACACGACCAGCCCGATCACGAACAGGGTCATCAGCGGCGCACCGGGCATCTTGGAGTACCGGGCCAGCCCGGTGCCGTCGGCCAGCACGAGGAACGACGACACCACTGTGACGATCGAGAACCAGAGCGTGCGGCGTGCGGTGGCGGCGAGCACCGCCAGCGGCCACAGCCAGTACCAGGGGTGGAACAGCGGGGAGAGCGCGACGGTGGCGGTCAGCGCCAGCCCGGCGTGCCAGAACGGCTCACCGCGACGGAACGACCGGAACCAGAGCCAGATCAGCACCGCGATCAGCACGACCATGCCGATCGCCCGGGTCACCGGCAGCGCGTCGACGTGCACGCCGAACGGCGCCAGCAGGTAGCCGACGGTCTGCCCGACCGCCGTCGGCGGCGAGGTCCAGGCCACCACCAGCCCGCCCTGTTCCAGCCCGCTGACGAACCCCAGCCCCAGGCCGGAGGCGACCGTCACCGCGGCGAGCGCCGCGAGCGAGCCGCCGACCACCCACCCGCCGTCGCGCACGAGCGTCCTGATCCGGTACGCCCCGACGATCGCGGCCAGCGCGGCGAACGGCATCACGACCAGCGCGGTGACCTTGACGGCGGCGGCGAGTCCGAGCAGCACCCCACCGGCGAGCAGCGGTCCGGGCCGGCCCGGACGGGCCGCCACCACCGCCAGCCCGGCGACCAGTAAGCCGATCATCAGCGCGTCGTTGTGCGCGCCGGAGACCAGGTGCACGGGCACCAGCGGGCTCGCCAGCGCCAGCCAGAGCGCCCGCCGCGGCGGCACCCCGCACCGGCGGGCCAGCACCGGCAGCGCCCACGCGGTGAGCGCCACCCCGGCCACGGCGAGCACCCGGAACAGCGCGACGGCGGCGAGCAGCGAACCGGTGGCCTCCACCACCGCACCGGCGAGCAGCACGAACAGCGGCCCGTACGGCGCCGGGGTGTCCCGCCAGATGTAGGAGATGGTGTCCAGCCAGGGGCAGGGCAGCGCCGACACGCCCTGCTCGTAGGGGTTGATCCCGGCCGAGAAGCTGGCGCCCTGGCAGGCGTACGCGTACACGTCGCGGCTGCCCAGCGGCGGCGCGACCAGCATCGGTGCCAGCCAGAGCGCGACGGTGACCAGCACCCAGCCCGACGACGGCACCCGGTCCCGCAGCGACCACCACGCCCACGCCAGCAGCGCGGCGCCGACCAGCCACAACCCGATGATCAGCGGCCCGTTCGGGCCCTGCCAGATGCTGACCGGGGTGGGACGCAACTCGCCGTCGGGCAGGGCGCCACCGAGGAACGCGGCCACGGCGAGCAGCACCGAACCCGCCAGGCCGATCCAGCGCGAGAGGTGGTGAGGCACGCCGGACATGCTGCCAGTACGGTGGTTCGCGATCAGGAGGTGGGCATGCGGGGCGGTCGGGTGGTGGCGGTCTCCGCCGTGTCTGCGCTCGTCCTCGCCGCGCTCCACCTCACCCTGCCGGCCACCGGCTCGGACCTGTCCGCGCAGGTCGCCCGCGCCGGCTTCTTCGCCGAGCACGGGGCCGCCCTGGTCGACCTGCGCTGGTACGGCGGTGTGCACCCGTGGGGCTACAGCCTCGTCTCGCCGCCGCTGATGGCGCTGCTCGGGGTACGCGTCACCGGCGCGCTCGCCCTGCTCGCCTCCGCCACCGCGTTCGCCGCCCTGCTGGTGCGGATCCGGGTGCCCCGCCCGCTGCTCGGCAGCCTGGTGGGCGTGGTCACGATCGCCGGCAACCTGGTCTCCGGCCGGGTCACCTACGCCCTCGGCGTCGCGTTCGGCCTGGCCGCGCTGCTCGCGCTCACCGTCCCCGCCCGCCGCACCCGCCTCGCCGCCGCTGATGCCGCTGGCGAGCCGGCCGATCCCGGCCTTGCCGGTGCCGGGCCGGACGGTCCCGGCGCTGCCGGTGGTGGCCGGAGTGTCTGGGCGGCCGTCGCCGCCGGTGCCGCCGCGCTGCTCGCCTCGGCGGCCAGCCCGGTGGCCGGGCTGTTCGTCGGGCTCGCCGGCGTCGCGCTGCTGCTGACCCGCCGGTACGCCGACGGCCTGCTGCTCGCCGTACCGGCCGCCGCGCCGCTCGCCGTGACCGGGCTGCTGTTCGGCGAGGGCGGCTGGATGAACATCAGCACGGCCGACACCGTGCACGCCGTGGTGACGAGTCTGGTGGTGGCGGCGCTCGTGGCGTACCGGCCGGTGCGGGTGGGCGCGCTGCTGTCCGCGGCCGGGGTGCTCGCGTCGGCGCTGCTGCACACCCCGGTCGGGCTGAACGCGACCCGCCTGGTCGTGATGTTCGCGCTGCCGGTGCTGGCCGCCGCCGCGACGCTTCCCGCCCCGCTCGCCGATCGGCTCCGCGCCGCCGGCCGGCGCTCCCGGGTGGCCGGCGCAGTCGGGCTGGCCGCTCTGCTCGCGGTGGTCTGCTGGTGGCAGCCGCCGGTGGTCACCGCCGACCTGCGCAGCGCCGACGACCCGACGGCCGACCCGGCGTACTTCGCGCCGCTGCGTGCGGAGCTGGCCCGGCGCGGGCTCACCGGGCGGGTGGAGGTGCCGCCGACCCGCAACTACTGGGAGGCGGCCCACATGGGGGACGTACCGCTGGCCCGGGGCTGGCTGCGGCAGGCCGACATCGACCGCAACGCACTGTTCTTCACCACTGTGCCCGGCGCGGACGGCACCGGCGTCCCGCTGACCCCGATCACCTACCGGGACTGGCTGGCCGACAACGCGGTGCAGTACGTGGCCGTGCCCGATGCCGAGTTCTCCTGGGTGGGGTCGTCGGAGGCGAAGCTGGTGGAGACGGGCCAGCCGTACCTGACCGAGGTCTGGTCGGACCGGCACTGGAAGCTGTACGCGGTCGCCGAGCCCACCCCGCTCGTCGGCGCGCCGGGTGAGCTGGTCCGCCAGGACGGCGCCTCGATCACGTTCCGCACCCCCGCCGCCGGTCCGATCCCGATCCGGGTACGCCACGACCGCTGGCTGACCGTCGACGGCGGCGCCGAGGTCATCCGAGACGGCAAGTGGACCACAGTGACGGTCCCCCGAGCCGGCACCTACACCCTCAAAAGCTGACCC
>NZ_RCVK01000247.1:0-33545 GCF_003667485.1 Micromonospora sp. BL1 | reverse complement strand
CCCCATACCCCCACCCTGCGGTTCCCAATTCCGAACACCAGTGCGAGAGTGCAGGACGTGACCGACCACAGCCCCGGCCCGCGGCGTGCTCCGGGCGAGCTGCTGCGCCGGCTGCGGCTGCGTCACGCCACCGACCCGGTCACCCACGTCGAGCGCGTCCCGGCCCGCGCCGGCGAGCCGGTCGGGTGGCCCGGCTGGACGCCGGAGGACCTGCGGGAGGCGTTCGCGCGGCGCGGCGTCACCGCCCCGTGGCGGCACCAGGCCGAGGCCGCCGAGCTGGCGTACGCGGGCCGGCACGTCGTGGTCGCCACCGGCACGGCGTCCGGCAAGTCCCTGGCGTACCAGCTCCCCGCGCTGAGCACCCTGCTCGCCGACCCGCGCGCCACGGTGCTCTACCTGGCGCCGACCAAGGCGCTCGCCGCCGACCAGCTCCGCGCCGTCGCCGGTCTCGAACTCGACGGGGTACGCCCCGCCACCTACGACGGCGACACGCCGCGCGCCGAGCGGGAGTGGATCCGCCGGCACTCCCGGTTCGTGCTGACCAACCCGGACATGCTGCACCACGGCATCCTGCCCGGGCACGCGCACTGGTCCGGGTTCCTGCGCCGCCTCGCGTACGTGGTGGTCGACGAGTGCCACACCTACCGGGGCGTCTTCGGGTCACACG
Source organism: Micromonospora sp. BL1 (assembly GCF_003667485.1). NCBI lineage: Bacteria > Bacillati > Actinomycetota > Actinomycetes > Micromonosporales > Micromonosporaceae > Micromonospora > Micromonospora sp. BL1. Next base: position 32,878 of record NZ_RCVK01000247.1, on the reverse strand, counting down.
TCGCGCACGTCCTGCGGCGGTTGCGCCGGCAGTGCGCCCGCTTCGGGCGTACCCCCGTGTTTCTCCTGGCCTCGGCCACGTCGGGTGACCCGGCGACGGCGGCCGGCCGGCTCACCGGCCTGCCCGTCACCGCCGTCACCGAGGACACCTCGCCGCGCGGCGGGGTCACGTTCGCGCTCTGGGAGCCGCCGCTGCTGCCGCCCACCGGCTCGGCTCCCGACGCCGACCTCGTCCAGGTCCGGCGCTCCGCGCTGCGGGAGACCGCGGACCTGCTCGCCGACAGCGTGGTCGAGGGGGTACGCACGCTCGCGTTCGTGCGGTCCCGCCGGGGCGCCGAGGTGGTCGCCGCGAACGCCCGGCGGTCGCTGGACGAGGCGGTGCCCGGGCTCGGCGACCGGGTGGCCGCCTACCGGGCCGGCTACCTGCGCGAGGAACGCCGCGAGCTGGAACGGGCGCTGCTGCACGGCGACCTGCTCGGGCTGGCCTCCACCAACGCGCTCGAACTCGGCGTCGACCTGGTCGGGCTGGACGCGGTGCTGATCTGCGGCTGGCCCGGCACCCGCGCGTCGCTGTGGCAGCAGGCCGGCCGGGCCGGGCGCTCCGGCGACGAGGCGCTCGCCGTGCTGGTGGCGAGGGACGACCCGCTCGACACCTACCTGGTGCACCACCCGGAGGCGCTGTTCGGGCGGCCGGTCGAGGCCACAGTGCTCGACCCGGCCAACCCGTACGTGCTCGCGCCGCAGCTCGCCTGCGCCGCCCACGAGTCCCCGCTCACCCGGGCCGACCTGGACCTGTTCGGGGAGGGCGCGAAGGAGGCGGTGGACTCGCTGGTCGAGGCGGGGGCGCTGCGGCAGCGGCCCACCGGCTGGTACTGGCGGCACCGGGAACGCCCCGAGGTCGACCTGCGCGGCGAGGGCGGCGCCCCGGTGTGCGTGGTGGAGGAGTCCACCGGCCGGCTGCTCGGCACCGTCGACGGCGGGTCGGCGCACTTCCTGCTGCACACCGGCGCGGTCTACCTGCACCAGGGCGTCTCGTACGTGGTCGACTCCCTCGACCTGGCCGACGGGTGCGCGCTCGTGCACGCCGAGGAGCCGGACTGGTCCACCCACGCCCGCGACGTCACCTCGCTGTCGGTGGTGTCGGTCCGCTCGTACGTGGACGCCGGACCGGTCGGGCTGTTCCTCGGCGAGGTGGACGTGACCAGCCAGGTGGTGTCGTACCAGCGGCGGCGCATCGCCACCGGCGAGGTGATCGACACCCGCCCGCTGGACCTGCCCGCCCGGGAACTGCGCACCGTCGCGGTGTGGTTCACGCTCTCCCCCGAGTCGCTGACCGCCGCCGGTGTCGAGGCGGCGGACGTGCCGGGCGCGCTGCACGCCGCCGAGCACGCCGCGATCGGCCTGCTGCCGCTGATGGCGACCTGCGACAGGTGGGACATCGGCGGACTGTCCACCGCGCTGCACCCGGACACCGAGGCGCCCACCGTCTTCGTCTACGACGGTCACCCCGGCGGCGCGGGTTTCGCCGAGCGGGCGTACGGCACCGCCGCCGCCTGGTTGCGCGCCACCCGGGACGCGATCGCCGAGTGCGGGTGCGAGACCGGCTGCCCGTCGTGCGTCCAGTCCCCGAAGTGCGGCAACGGCAACAATCCGCTGGCCAAGGCGGAGGCCGTGAAGGTCCTCGACGTGGTGCTGACCAACCTCGCCACGGTCGGCGGCGAGGCGGCGGTGGCCGAACCGGGTGCCAGCCCGGAGGCGGGTGCCGGCCCGGACTCGGGCGGCCCGGAGCGCGGCGAGGTGTTGCCCCGGCAGGACGACCGGGCGGCCCGCCCAGCTCAGGCGGCCGGTGCCCCACCCGCCTGACCGCACCGGGCCGGTTGGGGCTGCCCGCCGCCACTTCGGGGAGGTTGCGGTATCGACAGGTGCTGGACCCCGCCACTTCCCCGAACTGGTGTCGATCAAGCTGGGCCGTGCGGCTCAGCGGGTGCCCAGGTGTCTGGTTGGTGGGACGGGTGCATGAGGGTAGGGCCGTCGGGGCATTGATGTATGGGAGCGCTTCCATGCATCATTTCCGGTAGCGCGCAGGTGACCCGAGACCCGTCCCGCCGGAGGTGCCGCCGTGGCCGACACGATCGCCGAGACCGTCGAGCTGCTCTACACCATCGACCAGGAAAACCTCACGCCCGACCAGCAGATAGCGCTGGGCACCGCGATGGCCACGCTCGCCCAGGCGGAACGGCTGGAGCAGATCAACGAGCGTCTGCGCGGCATCCATCAGGTGCTGAACAGCTGGGCGATGAAGGCCACGGTCGACGGCGGCCGCTGATCTTGCTGACCGTGCGCCTCGCCCGGCGCGCCGACGTCGCGCTGTGCGGGTGCGCTCGGGCGAGCGGTCGTCGGCCCGCTGTGCAAGACTCCGGCGACCCCTCGAAGGAGAGCCCATGTCGCCCGACAATCTGCAGGCCCAGCACCGGTTCATCATCCGTCAGCGACTCCGGATGATGGTCAACCAGTACGAGGTGCACTCGGTGGCGCCCGACGGCTCCGAGGGTGGGCTGCTCGCGTTCGCGCAGCAGAAGCGGCTCGCCTTCAAGGAGCAGGTGACCATCTACACCGACGACTCCAAGCAGTACCCCCTTCTCGGCTTCAAGGCCCGTCAGCGGCTCGACCTCGGCGCCACCTACGACGTGACCGATCACGCGGGCAACCCCATCGGGCTGTTCCGCAAGGACTTCGCCCAGTCGCTGCTGCGCTCGACGTGGCACGTCGAGCAGCCCGGCCTGCCGCCCGCCACCGGGCAGGAGCGCAGCCTGCCGGTCGCGCTGCTACGCCGGTTCGTCGACTCGCTCTCCTGGCTGCCGTACCACTTCGACTTCATGGCCGGCGGCCAGCCGGTGTTCTCGGTCGACCGGAAGTGGGGTCTGCGGGACCGGTACAACGTGGAAATCCAGCACCCGCAGATCGACCGTCGGCTGGTGATCGCCATGGCGGTCGGACTGGACGCCCTCCAGTCCCGCTGACCTGACTCGGCGGCTCGCATCCGCCGAACCGCGTTCCGGACTCGTCCCGGCTTGGTCCCTGCTCCGGGTCCCGGCTGGGCTTCCGGTCCCGGCTCGGCTTCGGTCCCGGCCCGGCCTTTTGATTCCGGCCCGGCCTTCGGTTCCGGCGCGGCTTCCGGTTCCGGCTCGGCTTCGGTTCCGTCGGCTTCCGTCGTCAGGACCGGGCCGGGCCGGCCCGGGACGTCGCGGTGGCGTCCCGGGTCAGGCCCGGCAGCGGTGCGACACGTACCCGTGCCGTGACGATCAGATCCAGTCCGTCGACGCGGCAGCCGGTCATCCGGCCGCCGTTGGCCGAGACCAGCTCGGCGGCGCGAGCGCAGGCGGCGTCGGCGCCGTCGAGCACCTGTCCGGCACCGGCCAGCACCCCGAAGTCCGCCGCGTTGCGGGCCTGATGCCGTGCGCACCGGGCCGCCCCGAGCGCGGCGCCGAACGCCCCGACCAGGACGAAGACCAGCCCGATCGCGAGCAGGCAGACGGTCGCGCCGCCCCGGTCGGCCTGAGGCGTACCGCCGGCTGGCTTCCTGCTCTCCCCGCTCTCCCCGGGCACGCCGGCTGTCACGGCACCGGGCCCGGCGCGCCGGGTTCCACGGCGGCCACCGCCTCCCCCGACACGACCAGGCGGGGCAACCGCGCACCGAACGTCCGGACCGGCGCCCGGACCGTCGCCGTGACTCGATCGCCGGTCACCGTCACGGCCACCTCGGCACCCTCGGGGGCGTACCGGGTTCCGGTGACGGTGCCGGGCTCGCCCCGGGCCGCGGCGAGAGCCGCCTCCCGGGCCGCGTCGACACACGCGACCCGGGTGCCCACCGCGTTCACCGCGGTCAGCCCGGCGACGAGGAGCAGCATGAGCGCCGGCAGGCCGGCCGCCAACTCGGCGGTGAAGGAACCCCGCTCGCACGCGACCCGCGAGCGCCACCGGCGCCACACCGTCCCGACCTGGGTGCCGACGAAGGCCCGGGTCAGGCCGGGCTCGGCCGACACGTCGAGCGGGACCGCTGGTTCGTGGAGCCACCGACCACGACGACCGGCCCGCCGGCGCGCGATCACTTCAGGGCCCGGTCGATGACGGCGGTCAGCGCGGACTGCACGTTGCCGGAGGTGAGCACCTTCAGCAGGATCCCGGCGAAGGCGACCGCGGCGAGGGTGCCCACTGCGTACTCGGCGGTGTTCATTCCGGCGTCACCCCGCAGGCGGGTGAGGAGCTTGCGCATTCGTACGTCCCTTCTCGATGGTTCACAGCACGTCGCCGAGGACGGCGACGATCACCGGCACCAGACCGGCGAGAATGAAGGCGGGCAGGAAGCACAGCCCGAGCGGCAGCACGATGAGCACGCCCGCGCGGCGGGCCGCCGCCTCGGCCGCGGTCGACCGCTCGGCCCGCAGGTCGTCGGCCAGCCGGGTCAGCGCGCGAGCCAGTGCGGCACCGCTGTTCGACGAGCGGACCGCCGCCGCGACCACGGGTTCGGCCCCGGTGACGCCGTCCAGGTGCGCCCACGCTTCACCGGGGCTCCCACCGAGCCGTAGCGTCCGGCCGACCCGGCCGAGCCGGTCCGCGAGTGGCCCGCCGAGCGCCTCGGCGACGGCGAGCACCGAGCGGTCGACCGGCGCCCCAGCCCGCAGCGCGGCGGCCAGCAGATCCGCTGCCAGCGGCAGGTCGGCGCTCTCCCGCAGCCGCCGTTCCCGGGCTGCGCGCGGCTCGATCCGGCGCAGCAGACGGTCGGCGGCGACACCGGCCAGCAGCCCGAGGAACACGCCCGTCACCCCGCCGACGACCACCGCCACCGCGATCCCGGCCAGCGTTGCGCCGAGGCGTACCCGATCCGGGAACCACGCCGGGCGGCCCGGCCGCGGCGCCGGGACGAGACGGCGCAGCCGCCGTGCCGGGCGGACGGCCGGACCGGCGACGACCAGGAGCGACGCGGCGCCGCCGAGACAGACGGCGGCCAGCACCTGCCGTGACATCAGGCGGCCCGCCCGGGCGTGACGCCGAGCCGCTCTGCCCAGAGCAACCCGCCGACCTGCAACACGACAGCCGCCACCGCGCTGCCGGCACCCACCGGCGTGTGCAGGAGCACCTCCACCGGATCCACCCCGATGCCGTAGCCGAGACCGATCCCGCCGAGCGGCAGCGCGGCGAGCAGCCACGCGGTCGCGCGCGCCCCGGCAGCCTGGGCGGCGGCAGCGGCGAGGCCCCGGTCGGCGGCGCGGGCGTCGGCCTCGATCCGTTCCAGCAGATCGGCCAGCGGCGCACCCGTCTGGTCGGCCAGCTTCCGTGCGGCCCGGGCCAGCCGCGCGACGCGTCCCGGGCGGTCGTCGTCACCGTTGCCGGCGGGCAGCCCGGCCCGCAGGTCGGCGGCCACGGCGGCGAGGTGGTCGAGATCGCGGCGGTGCGCGAGGGTGGCCAACCGGTGGGTACGCCGGCGCAGCACCGCACGGGCCGCGAGCACGGCGTAGGTGGCGAGCACTACGGCTGCCACCGGACCGCCGAACAGCGCCCCGGTCACCGCACCACACAGCGCCGCCACCGGCAGTACGCGCCCGGCGGAGAGCGCCAGCGCGGGAGCCGACGCCGGAGAGAATGTCACCGGCACCGACACGAGGTCCGTCCATCGCCTCACCTGATGCCCGGCACCTGGTCGACGCCGTTCCCTGTCCCGGCCTGGCGGCCGGGCGGACGCCCTCGGCCCGGAGTCGAGCGGACGTCGTGGCGGTTCCGGGGATGCTGGACGCGCACCCGTCACCCGCTCGCCCCGGGTGCCCGCACCACCCAGGACCGCCAGGCGCCGGGCGCGACCGGCCCGGACCGGCCAGGCGACGGCGACCGCCGCGGCGGCCAGGAGCAGGACCGCCGGCCAGAGGTGGCCGGTCACGACGGTGCCGCCGGGGTGGGCCACGCCGCCTGGAGGATCGGCGGCAACGGTGCTCCCCGCTCCCGCAGCAGGCCGGCGAGCAGCTGGGCCGCCGGGGCGAGACCCCGGCCGCGCGCCCAGGCCGGGACCACTGTGACCACCCGGTCGGGTCCGTCGGGCAGCAGCAGGCCGATGGAGTCCAGTACGCGCCCCTCGCCGGTGCGGCGGAGTTGGAGGACGACCTGCAACGCGGCGGCGACCTGCGCGTGCAGTGCGAGCCGGGGCAGGCCGCCGAGCATCCCGAGTGCCTCCAGCCGGGCCGGAACGTCGGCCGGGGCGTTCGCGTGCAGCGTTCCCGCCCCGCCGTCGTGGCCGGTGTTCAACGCCGCGAGCAGGTCGACCACTTCGGCGCCCCGGCACTCACCCACGACCAGCCGGTCCGGCCGCATCCGCAGCGCCTGCCGGACCAGGTCGCCGAGCCCGACGGCACCGGCGCCCTCGACGTTCGCCGTCCGCGCCTGCAGGCCGATCACATGCGGGTGCACCGGACGCAGCTCGGCGGCGTCCTCCACCAGCACGATCCGCTCGGTGCCGGGCACCAGCCCGAGCAGCGTGTTGAGCAGCGTCGTCTTGCCGGAGCCCGTGCCGCCGCTGACCAGGTACGCGAGGCGGGCCGCCACGAGGGCGGCGAGCAGCGGCGCGATCGGCCGGGGCACTGTGCCCCGCTCGACGAGTTCGTCGAGGGTGAACGGCCGCTGCCGGAAGGTACGCAGCGACAGGTAGGGCCCGTCGGTCGCCACCGGAGGCAGCACCGCGTGCAGCCGGGTGCCGTCGGGCAACCGCGCGTCGGCGTACGGCGAGGCGTCGTCGAGCCGGCGACCGGCCGCCGCGGTGAGGCGCTGCGCCAACCGGCGTACGTCGTCGAGCGTGCCCAGCGGCACGGCGACCTGACGCAGGCCCCGCCCCCGGTCGACCCAGACACGAACGCCGTTCACCAGTACGTCGGTGACCTGCGGGTCGGCGAGCAGAGGAGCCAGTGGACCGGCGCCGACCAGGTCGTCGTGCACCCGGTCGGCGATCCGCAGCAGCGTGGTGTCACCGAGCACCGCCGTCGCCGGCTCGGCGCGTACCGCGGAGACGATCGCCGCCGGTGTGACCGGCGTGGCCTCGGCGGCGAACCGGTGCCGGACCCGGGCGGCCAGCTCCCCCGGGCCGGTCATGCCGCACCCGCGGCCGACGACCCGACCAGCTCGTCCACGATCCGCTGGCACAGCGCGGCGAGCGGCCCCTTCCCGCTCGCGCCCGGTGCCTCGCCCCGCTCCAGTCCGCGGCACAGCCCCGGCTCGGGTCGCAGCGTGCCGGCGAGTGGCAGCCCCAGCGCCCGGGACACCTCGGCCGCCCGCAGCCGGCCGGGTGCCGGACCGCGCACGACGACCGACAGGTCGACGCAGTGCGGCGCGGCCACGGCCGCGACCCGGGCCGCCGCGGCTGCCGCCCTCAGCTCGGCCGGTACGACGAGCAGCGCGCGGTCGGCGGCCTGGAGCGCGACCACCGCGGCGTCGTCGAGGTGCCGGGGCAAGTCGAGTACGACCAGGTCCCGCCCTCGCCGACCCGCGTCGACTGTGGCGGCCATCGCCTCGGCCGGCAGGTGCCGCAGGTCGCCCCGGTCCCAGGAGAGCACCACCAGGTCGCCTCGGCTGGGCAGCGCACGGATCAGCGAGGGCGGATCGACGCGCCCGTCCGTGCCGGCCAGCTCCGGCCAGCGCAGCCCGTCGAGCTGCTCCCAGCCGAGCACCAGGTCGAGGCCGCCGCCGAGCGGGTCCGCGTCGACCAGGAGCGTCCGCAGCCGGGACCGGGCCGCGCAGACGGCGAGCCCACCGGCAAGCACGCTGGCTCCGGCGCCGCCCCGGCCGCCGAGCACCGCCACGACCCGGCCCTGACCCGGGCCGGCCGGACCGGCCACGCACTCGGCGAACCGGTCGACCAGCCAGGGCTCGGCCGCCGGCAACGTCGCGACGTGCTCCGCGCCGATGAGTTCGGCCAACTCCGTACCCGGATCGAGCTCTCCGGAGCGACCGACCAGGACCGTGCGGGCGCGGCGGGGAAGGCGCGCCCGCAGGCAGGCCGCCGCCTGGTCGGCGCCGATGAGCACCAACGGCGCCGGTGCCCAGCGGGCCCGGGCGGCGGCCGGATCGGCCGCCAGCTCGACCTCGGTGCCGCCGGCCGCCGCGAGTCGCAACAGCTCGTCGAGCAGGTCGCCGTCGGAGGTGACGAGCAGGGGCAGGCGACGGTACGGCGGGAGCGGGGTACGGGGCGGCATGGCGGCCTCCATCGGTCGGACTCGGACGTGCCGGGGTGAGCCTGCCCGGCCGGGGGATGCGGAATCGGCGCCCTGTGGACAACGGAGGCCGTTGTGGACAGACCTCGGGGACGCGGTTGATCTGCTATGTGCCGGAGACGGAGCCGACGGGTGGGCAGTCGGCCATTGACGACAGGGATGATCGGTAACGGATAATCGGGGCCCTTCGCCGCCCGATGGACGGCACCGGCTTGCGGAATCGAGGCCATGACCGATTCACCGCACCCCCTGGCGATCCGCTCGGATGGACGCCACTCGCGATCCGGCCGGAGGACCGAAGACGGGGTCTGGCTACGCGATCCGTCGCCGACACTGCTCGCCGCGATCGCCGTCGGCCTCGTGGTCGTGGTGCTGGCGAGCATCGTCAGCGTCTTCGCCACGCCACGTCGCCCCGACCTCCCGCCGCCGATCAAGGGCCAGGCGATCCTGGCGTCCCCGACGAGGGCGGGGTTGGTGACGGAGGCACCCGCCGAGTCCTACGCACCGCCGTCGGTGTCGTTCTCCAACCGCGCCGTGGCGCCGACCCGGACCGCAGCACCGACCCGCCGCGCCACCCCGAGCAGCCGGCCGACCTCACCGAAGCCGTCGACCCCCCGGTCCAAGCCGCCTGTGGTCGGACCGGGGGAACTGGCCCCACTGCCGGCCTCGCGCGAATCGCGGCTGCGCTCGCACGGCGGCGGTCCGTCGACATTCGTCGACTTCGTCAACAGCCACGGGTCGACAGTCGTGGTCCACTGGATCAACTACGAGGGCCGGCGGCAGCAGTACGCGGTGCTCCGGCCCGGGCAGTCCTACCGGCAGCAGACGTACGTCGGTCATCCGTGGGTGGTGGCCGACGAGCGGGGCCGCGGACTGGTGTGCTTCGAGCCGGCCCGGCAGACGCTGCGCGCGGTGATCCGGTAACTCCCTTGCCGGGCCCGACCGGCGGCTGCGACGCTCCGTCGGGTGATCGACAAGCCGGACATCGACGAGCGGACGCTGGCGGCCGAGGTCGCCGCCGCCTGGTCGGTGCACGTCACCGAGCTGGCGTTCATGCCGGTCGGGCTCGACGGGCACGCGTGGGCGTACCGGGTGGAGACGTCCGACGGCAGGTGCTACTTCCTCAAGGTGCGCCGCGGCGACTTCACCCCGGCCGCCGTCCTGTTGCCGCGTTTTCTGCGCGCGCAGGGCCTTCGGCAGGTGGTCGCACCCTTGGACCTCCCCGAGGGCGGCACCGGGCGCGGGTTCGGGGACTATCGGCTACTGCTCTACCCGTTCCACGACGGCGGCAGCCTGTGGGGGCGCGGCCTCACCGACCGCCAGTGGATCGAGTACGGCGAGTTCCTGAGCCGGCTGCACCGGGTCACGCCGAGCGCCGAGGTCGCCGCCTTCGTGCCGGCCGAGACGTACCGGTCGAGCGCGGGCGAACGGTTGCGAACCCTCGGCGGGCAGGCCTCGACGAGTGAGGTCCTGGGCGACTTCTGGGACCGGTACGGCGCCGCGCTGCATCGGCTGGCGGAGACAGTCGACGAGCTGGCGTCGCGCGTGACACGGGGGCGGCACGTCATCTGCCACGCCGACATCCATCCGGGCAACCTGATCGCCGACGGCGACGGTCCCCTGCACGTCGTGGACTGGGACGCGCCGATCCTCGCGCCGCGCGAGCGGGACCTGATGTTCGTCTACAGCGCCGACTTCGGGGACCACCCGATCAACGGGCGCCGGGCCGAACTCTTCCGCGAGGGCTATGGGGCGCTGGAGCCGGACCCGGTCCTGCTGAGTTATTACCGCAGCGAGCGGCATCTCGACGATGTAGCCGTGTTCCTGGGCAGCATCCTCAGTCCGGAGGCCAGTGCGGAGGCTCGGGCCAACGACCTGTACTGGCTCACCCGGATCGCCGAGGCGGTCGCCGACCCCGGATACGCGCCCTGAGCCGGACGCGGAACGCTCATACCGCAAAGGGACGCCCCCCGTCGGGGGCATGCGGCCTCAAGCTGCCGGCTTCTGCTGACTGATTTCGCCGGGCGTCACGCGTGTCGGCCGCAGAGCGACAGCGGCAGCGGCCGGCGCGCGCCCAGGCGGCGGTGCGTGCGGCCCGTCAAGGGCCCGCCTTGTAGACGTACCGAAACCTTGAACCAGCCGACAGTCGCCTGTCCGGTCTCGGGACGTACGAGGCAGATCGGTGTCAGGATCTGCGTGACGCTCCTGCCGGTCTGCGGGTAGGCGGACTAGTAGCTGTCAAGGCTGACCTCGTACATCGTTCCGTCTGGTCCCATGCGGTACATCCGCGGCGGTCCCATGGTCTGTAGTGCCTCCGCGTATGCGGCCTCACGGGCGGCCTGTTCCTCGCCGAACGGTTTGGTCACGCGAAAGCCGTGTAGGTGAACAGAGTCGGCGTCGATGTCGTCGGGGGAAGGAGTGCCCTCGATGACGAAGCCGAACAGCGCACGCAACGCTTCTTCGCCGAGGTCGAGGGGATGAAACGGCAGCGGGTAGGGGTCCTGGTTGTGCCAGCCTGGTACTGGCTCGACAGGATGCTCACCGGCCCAGTACGGCAACTCGAAGTCGTACGGCTTGCCGATGTTCTCCTGGATGCCGCCGTCGGGCGACAGGCTCAGGGATCTGATCAGCACGCCGTCCTCCCAAACCGCGAAGCCGAGCCAGTCCACGACCGAGTGCATCCCGTGCATGATGATTCGGCGGCCGGCTCCAGCTCGGCGCAGGTGCTCCGGTAGCTCAGACGGGCGGTCGAGCATGAGCCGTCGGTCGCAATACAGCTCTGCCCCGGCCAGCACAGCGGCGTACGTGAAGTCATCTGGCGGGTAGGTGCCGTCGAGCAACGTGTTGTCATCGGCGGGTTCGACGACGTAGCCGGGGTGGACTTGACGTACCAACGCCTCGGTTTCGGCTCGCTCCGACCGCGTCGCGCCACGCAGCGCCAGACGGATGTCGCCGTCTGCGAACGCCAGTAGGGCTGTCTTCGCGCCCACATCGCCCCTTTCAGGTCTGCGGCAGCCCACCTCTCGCACGCCACCTGGCGGACATGATCGTCTAGCCGAAGGTGTCACAGACGTCCTGAGACCGATCTGCAACCGAGGTCCCGAGACCCGACATCGCCGGCGGCCCGGCCGGCCTTGCCCTGGCGGCGTGACTCCGTCGCCGGACACGATCTGCGGCACGCCTACGCCACCTGGTTGGTCACCGACGGCGTGCCGATCGGCCTGGTGCAACGGGTCATGGGCCACGAACAGGCGTCGACGACGCTCAACCGCTACACCCACACCCCGGACGACTACGCGGCCCGCGTCCTGGCTGCCTTCGTCGTGCCCTGCTGACGATCTGCTGACTATGGCCATGCCAAACCCAGCAGAAAGCGCGCTCGACGACGACCAGGAGGGCCTGTGATCTGCGGCGGAACGCTCATACCGCAAAGGGACGACCCCCGTCGGGGGGAGACGGGGGTCGTCTTGTGGTTCGGCTCCGGGGGGGTCGAGCCGAACCGACTCAGCGGTTACGGGGGGTGCAACCGCCGAGGCCCATCGACGCCGGGTATGCGAACTCCCGTCGCGAGGACAAGCATGCCGCAGTCGACCCTTATACGTCGAGTGTTGTTCACTCCACGCAAAGCTAAATTCATCGATAGATACCTGTGACCGCCGTCACTCCACCGGGTGCTCATCGGCTTTCGCTACCCGGGCGGACGCCTCCACGCCTCTCGTCGGGCTAGACTTTCGCGCCGTGGGCCGCAGCGCCGCTTTCTTCGATCTCGACAAGACCGTCATCGCCAAGTCGAGCGCCCTGGCGTTCGGTCGGCCGTTCTACCGGGACGGGCTGATCACCCGGCGTGACGTGGTCAAGTCGGCGTACGCGCAGTTGATGTTCCGGCTGGGCGGCACCGACGAGCAGACCATGGCCCGCACCCGGGACTACCTGGCCACACTCTGCAAGGGCTGGCCGGTGGAACAGGTCCGCCAGATCGTCGCGGAGACGCTGCACGAACTGATCAACCCCTATGTGTACGCCGAGGCGGCAGCCCTGATCGAGGAGCACCAGGCCGCCGGGCGGGACGTGGTGCTGGTCTCCGCGTCCGGTGACGAGATGGTCCGGCCGATCGGTGAGCTGCTCGGGATCACCGACGTGATCGCCACCCGGATGGGCGTGGTGGACGGGCGGTACAGCGGTGAGGTCGAGTTCTACGCGGCCGGTCCGAGCAAGGTCGAGGCGGTCAGCGAACTGGCTCTTGAGCGGGACTACGACCTGGCCGACTCGTACGCGTACTCCGACTCGTACTCCGATCGGCCGCTGCTGGAGTGCGTGGGGCATCCGACGGTGGTCAACCCGGACCGGGCGCTGCGCAAGCTGGCGGTGGAGAACGCGTGGCCGGTGCTGGAGTTCCGGCACCCGATCCCGCTGGGCCGCCGGCTGCGCGAGCGGCCGGCGGTGCCGGTCGCTGCGGCGGCGCTCGGCGTGGGCGTCGGCGTGGCCATCGGCATCGCATGGTACGGCCGGCACCGCCGTACCCGCACCGCCGCACCCACCGCCTGACGGCAGGCACCGCAGCGTCCGGCACGGCCGCCACCAGGGACAGCGCGCGCAGGCGGGCAGCCGGCAACCGTCAGGACGCGGCGAGGATCTCGTCGCCGATCAGTGTGATCTGGTCGGCGCCGACCTCCACCGCCCTCATGTAGTGCCGCAGCCACGAGCGCAGGCCGTCGGGCGTACCGGTGGCGAACGCGCCGGCCGCGCCCACGTACTCCGGCTCGCGCTCACGGTGACCGACGTCCACCGCGACGAGCCCGCGGGGGTCGAACCCGGTGGAGATCAGCACCAGCCGGGCGGCGGCGCGGGCCACCACCCCGGACGGGCCGGGGAACGGGCGCAGGTTCAGCAGCTCGCCGTGGACGACGGCGGCCAGCACCAGCGGTGGCACCCTGGTGCCGCCGGCGACCAGGGCGGCCAGGCCGTCGAGGCGGGCCGCGACCACCGGGTCGGCGACCGGCCGGCCCAGTTCCTCCTCGGTCACCACGTCGCGGGCGGCGAGCACGTGCAGCCGGGCCATCACCTGCCGGGGTGCCTTGGGCCAGAGGTCGCTCAGTCCGGGCAGCGCTCCGGCGACCCGGAGCGCGCCCTGGAGCACCGGGTCGGTGACGGTCCCGGCGCGTACCTCCTCGCGGTCGTGGACGCGGCCCTCCAGCGCGGCGCTGGCCACTGCCGAGCGGAGACTGACCTCGGCGGCGACCTGGCCGCCCTGGCGGCGCAGCGCGCGGTGCCGGTGGGCCAGGTCGACCCGCTCGCGGGCCCGCTCGACGGCGGGGGCGACGTCGGCGAGCGCGAGCAGCGGGGCGAGCGGATCGGTGGTCACCCCGTCACGCTAGCGACCGGCGGGCCGGTATCCGCCTCCGCCCGCCGGGAAAGTGACGCCGTCGGCGTCGCGCGGTGCACTCGGCGCGGGTACGGGGCCGCTCGGCGCGCGATGAGGGGGCGGGCGGTCGCGACGGGGGTACGGCGGGACTAACCTTCCCCGGAGTAGGAGACGCAGGTCACGCGACGAAGGAGTCACCGCATGAGCGAGGCATTGGCCAACTTGCTGAACGAGACGCGCCAGTTCCCGCCGCCGGCTGAACTCGCCGCGAACGCCAACGTGACCGCCGAGGCGTACGAGGAGGCGGCCGGTGACCGGCTGGCCTTCTGGGCGCGTCAGGCCGGCCGGCTGGCCTGGGCCCAGCCGTGGGAGCAGGTGCTCGACTGGTCGAACGCCCCGTTCGCGAAGTGGTTCACCGGGGGCACGCTGAACGTGGCGTACAACTGCCTGGACCGGCACGTCGAGGCGGGCCACGGCGACAAGGTGGCGATCCACTGGGAGGGCGAGCCGGGCGACACCCGTACCGTCACCTACGCCGACCTGCACAAGCTCACCTGTCAGGCGGCGAACGCGCTGACCGAGCTGGGCGTGACCGCCGGTGACCGGGTGGCGATCTACATGCCGATGATCCCGGAGGCGGCGGTGGCGATGCTCGCCTGCGCCCGGATCGGCGCCACGCACAGCGTGGTGTTCGGCGGCTTCTCCGCCGACGCGCTGACCAACCGGATCCAGGACGCCAGCGCCAAGGTGGTGATCACCGCGGACGGTGGCTTCCGCCGGGGCAAGCCGTCGGCGCTCAAGCCGACGGTGGACGAGGCGGTGGCGAAGTGCCCGTCGGTGGAGCACGTCCTGGTGGTCCGCCGTACCGGTGAGGAGGTCGCCTGGTCGGGCAAGGACCACTGGTGGCACGAGACGGTCGAGACCGCGTCGCCGGAGCACGAGGCGCAGGCGTTCGACGCCGAGCACCCGCTGTTCATCCTCTACACCAGCGGCACGACCGCCCGGCCGAAGGGCATCCTGCACACCACCGGCGGCTACCTGACCCAGACGTCGTACACCACGCACGCGGTGTTCGACCTGAAGCCGGAGACGGACGTCTACTGGTGCACGGCCGACATCGGCTGGGTGACCGGGCACTCCTACATCGTGTACGGCCCGCTCTCCAACGGCGCCACCCAGGTCATGTACGAGGGCACGCCGGACACCCCGCACAAGGGCCGCTTCTGGGAGGTCGTCGACAAGTACAAGGTGACCATCCTGTACACCGCGCCGACGCTGATCCGCACCATGATGAAGTGGGGCGAGGACATCCCGGCCGGGTACGACCTGTCGTCGCTGCGCCTGCTCGGCAGCGTCGGTGAGCCGATCAACCCGGAGGCGTGGATCTGGTACCGGCAGCACGTCGGCCGCGGCGAGCTGCCGGTGGTGGACACCTGGTGGCAGACCGAGACCGGCGCCATCATGGTCTCGCCGCTGCCCGGCGTGACCGAGGCGAAGCCCGGCTCGGCGATGAGCCCGCTGCCCGGCATCGTCGCCGACGTGGTCGACGACCAGGGCCAGTCGGTGCCGAACGGCGGCGGCGGATACCTGGTGCTGAAGGAGCCGTGGCCGTCGATGCTGCGGACGATCTGGGGCGACGACAACCGGTTCCTGGAGACGTACTGGTCCCGGTTCGGCGCTGGTGCGAACACCGGCGACGAGTGGGTCTACTTCGCCGGTGACGGCGCGAAGAAGGACGACGACGGGCACATCTGGCTGCTCGGCCGGGTGGACGACGTGATGCTGGTGTCCGGCCACAACATCTCCACCACCGAGGTGGAGTCGGCGTTGGTGAGCCACCCGTCGGTGGCGGAGGCGGCGGTGGTCGGCGCGACCGATCCGACCACCGGCCAGGCGATCGTCGCGTTCGCCATCCCGCGCGGCAGCGCGGACATCTCGGGTGACGCGGGTGAGCAGCTCATCGCCGAGCTGCGCAACCACGTGGCGAAGACGCTCGGCCCGATCGCCAAGCCGCGGCAGATCATGCTGGTGCCGGAGCTGCCGAAGACCCGCTCCGGGAAGATCATGCGCCGGCTGCTGCGGGACGTGGCGGAGAACCGGTCGCTCGGCGACGTGACCACGCTCCAGGACTCCTCGGTCATGGAGTTGATCTCGTCGGGGATGAGCGGCGGGAAGTCCGACGAGGACTGACGTCTACCGATGACGAGGGGCGGGCCGCCGGGCGGTCCGCCCCTTCGTCGTATCCGGGATCCGCGCCGTCGATCGGGGGATCCGGGACTGACCTGATCGGCCAGAGGGCCTGATCACCTCTGTCGATGTCGCTCGTCGTCGGTTACGTTCAGCCGACCGGCGGATTTCGACGAGCGTCACTGAGACGGCCGGTCCCTCACCATTCCCTACGAACGGAGTGGCATGCTCCCCATGTCGCAGCACAGGGCACGGCGACGCTTACTCGTCGCGCTGCCCGCCATCGCGCTCGCGGCCACGTCGCTGACCGTGACGGGCAGCGCGGCGGCTCAGCCGGCCCGGTCCGCACCGGTCACGATCGGGGCGGACGAGCACTACATCAACTACGCCGAGCCCGAGGTCCAGCCGGACACCGGCGGCAAGGAGGTCAAGGGCCGCGACGGCATCTTCTCCTCGCCGGCGGACGAGGCCCGCGCCTACGACCGCAAGTACGCCGGGGGCAACCCGATCGCGGCGCGCGAGCTGGCCAAGCTGGAGGCCAAGTCCATCCGGACCGGCCAGAGCCCTCGGAAGATCAAGAAGGCCAAGAGCACGCAGACCGCCAAGCTGCTGACGCTGCTCGTCGAGTTCAACGACAAGGCCAACGACGACTTCACCGACGTGATGGTCCCGAAGACGGTGTTCGAGGACCGCACCTGCGTTCCCGGCACCGTGCAGAACGGGCCGCGGCACAACACGATCCCGAACCCGGCCACGCTGCCGCACAAGGACAACAACTCGATGTGGGTGCCGGACTTCTCCCCGGCCCACTACGACAAGATGCTGTACAGCAAGAAGGGCATCACCGAGCGGGTCCGCAAGGACCTGAAGGGGCCGGACGGCAAGCCGGGCATCAGCCTCGCCGGGCGGACCATGCACAACATGTACCTGGAGATGTCCAAGAACGCGTACACCGTGGACGGGCAGGCCAGCCCGTGGATCACTGTGCCGCACTCGGAGGGCTGGTACGCCGCCTCGCGCTGCTTCCAGGACGAGAACGGCAACTGGGTCGCCGGGCGTGAGCAGTCGATGAACGGCCACCCGGACAACCCGCAGGGCGCCGGTCGGCTCGCCACCGACGCGATCGACGCGCTGGCCGCGGCCGACCCGAACTTCCCGTGGGCCGACTACGACATCGAGGACCAGAGCGACCGCGACGGCGACGGCAACTACCACGAGCCGGACGGCGTGATCGACCACCTGGTGCTGGTGCACGCCAACCAGGGCAAGTCCCGCGGTGGCGGTGACGTCGGGATCTACTCGGTCTGGGCGCACTCCTCGACCGTGACCGGCGGCTACACGATCCCGGGCACCAACCTGAAGGTGTCGAACTACATCGTGCAGCCGGAGGACGCCGGCGTCGGCGTCTTCGCCCACGAGTTCGGGCACGACCTGGGCCTGCCGGACCTGTACGACACCTCCGGCAACGCCGACTCGGACGTGGACTTCTGGGACCTGATGGCGTCCGGCTCGCACTCCGGCGAGATCTTCCAGGCGCTGCCGACCCACATGGGCCTCTGGGACAAGTGGGTGCTGGGCTGGGCCGAGCCGAAGACGTTCGGGCCGGGTGACCGGGCCAAGCTGGTCAAGCTCGGGCAGACCTCGCGTACGCCGGTCGGCACCGAGGACGGCATCAAGATCGACCTGCCGGACAAGGTGATCTCACTGGCCACGCCGCACAGCGGCTCGAACATGTGGTACTCCGGCGCCGACCAGGCCTGGGCGGATATCAAGCTCAGCCGCACGGTGACCGTCCCGAACGCCGCTGATGCGAAGTTCTGGATGTGGAACAACTACGTCATCGAGGCGGACTGGGACTACGGCTTCGTCGAGGTCTCCACCGACGGCGGCGCCACCTGGAGCGAGCAGAAGGTGTACGCCGAGGGCGGTGCGCTGGTCTCCACGAACGACGGCTACGCCGACCCGAACGGCCGCATGGTCGACTTCGGCAACAAGAAGTACGGCCTGACCGGCAGCACCAACGGCTGGCGGCACGACTACGTCGACCTGTCGTCGTACGCCGGGCAGACCGTGCAGGTCCGGCTGCGCTACGCCACCGACGAGGCGTTCCAGGAGCGCGGCTGGTTCGCCGACGACTTCTCGGTGACCGGCGGCGGCGCCACCACCTGGAGCGACGACGTGGAGAGCGGCGCGGCGGGCTGGACCCAGACCGGCGGCACCTTCACCGACACCAGTGGTGCGGGTTGGTTCATCGACTCGGGCACCCAGGTGAAGTCGCACTACTACCTGGCCGAGTGGCGTAACTTCGACGGCTTCGACAAGGGCCTGAAGTACACCTACGACACCGTCTACTCGCACGAGGCCTGGAAGGTCGACCGGATCGCGTACAACGCGCCGGGCATGCTGGTCTGGTACCGGGACACCCAGCTCGGCGACGTCAACCACGTCACCGCGCAGATGACCGCGCTGCCCAGCTACGGCGCCAAGGGCGGCCTGCTGATCGTCGACTCGCACAACGACCCGCTGCGCCGCAAGGGCGTCGCGGCCGAGAAGGACCCGTCGGTGCTGAAGAACCTGCCCAGCCGGCCGCAGTCCTCCAACGCCGCGTTCGGCCTGAAGCCGACGTACCCGTTCAAGGAGTGCCTGGAGGCGGCGGACGAGCCGTACAGCGAGTACTGCACGAAGTTCGGCCCGCAGGCTCCGGTGCGTGGCTTCACCGACGCCAAGGGCTGGTACCCGGGCATCGAGATCCGAGACGGCGCCGCGTACTCGCGGGACAACGACGCCTCGGTGGTCATCCCGTCGCGGGGCAACCAGCAGTACACGACCCGGGTGGTGAACCCGGACGGCACCCCGGCGACCGACTACTACGGTTCAACGCTGGGTGGCGGGGCGATCGTGCTCGGCACCGGCAACCCGGGTGACGCGGGCGTCCAGTACGGCGTCTCGATCATCATCAAGCGGGCCGCCAAGGACAACTCGTACGCCCAGGTGTACGTGGTTCCGCCGCGGAGCTGAGCCGTACGTTCAAACCGGAACCGGAATGACCGGAAAATGAGCTGAAGAGGCTCGATGGGGGAAGGGTCGGGAGCGCGAGCGCTCCCGACCCTTCCGCGTAGCCGGTTAATCCATGGCTGTCACTGCACCGCGTGATCCGTACATCGCCGCTGGTCAACGGCTCGGTGACCGGCGGACGTGTGACGGTGAAAAGCATTCCCAACAAAAAGTTGCTACAAATCGACGCACACATCTTCCCAGCAGTCGCAGCAGTGTCTATGTTCACCTTTGGTCCCACTAGTGGGACGTTCCACCGGCCCGTACCCCCAGTTGGGCCGGTTCCCTCACACCGGAGGTACCACGTGCGCAAAGTCGCAGTGGGTCTGCTCGGGCTTTCGCTGACCGCGACGGGACTGGTGGCAGGCACGTCCGCCAGCGCCGCGCCGACGCCGAAGTTGCCGGCCGCCGCCCCGTCGGTGGCCGAGCCTGCGCAGGCTGAGCACGACCTGCCCAACCCGCTCGAGGAGAAGCGGCGCGCGCTGCGCCAGGAGGGCCTCAGCGAGGTCCTGTCCGGCAGGGCGAAGGCCCAGAAGATCAACGGCAGCAAGGTCGTCAAGGTCGGCGAGCAGGCTGTCGCCGGTCCCGCGGCGGGCAAGGCAGCCAAGAGCACCAAGGCCGGCAAGGGTCCGACCAAGGACCAGTACGTCGAGCTCTCCCGCGAGCGGACCGACAAGATCTTCGTCATCCTCGCCGAGTTCGGCGACGAGCGGCACCCGAACTACCCGGACCAGGACACCGACCCGGACACCCCGGGCCCGACCCGGTTCGACGGCCCGCTCCGCAACCAGATCCCCCAGCCCAACCGGGCGGTGGACAACTCCACTGTCTGGCAGGCCGACTACAGCGCCGACCACTACCGGCAGCTGTACTTCGGCACCAACCCGGGTGACGAGTCGCTGAAGCAGTACTACGAGGCCCAGTCCTCGGGTCGGTACAGCGTCGACGGCGAGGTCACCAACTGGGTGAAGGTCCGGTACAACGAGGCCCGCTACGGCCGTTCCGACGGCTACCCGTGCGCCTCGAACGTCTGCACCAACACCTGGGCGCTGGTCCGCGACGCCGCCAACCAGTGGGTCGCCGACCAGAAGGCGCAGGGCCGCTCCGACGCGGAGATCGCCGCGGACGTCAAGGCGATGGACGAGTGGGACCGGTACGACTTCGACGGTGACGGCGACTTCAACGAGCCGGACGGCTACATCGACCACTTCCAGATCGTCCACGCCGGCGGCGACCAGGCCGACGGTGACCCGTACCAGGGTGAGGACGCCATCTGGAGCCACCGGTGGTACGCCTTCGCCAGCGACCAGGGCAACACCGGCCCGGAGAACTTCCCGGCCGGCGGCACCCAGATCGGCAACACCGGCGTCTGGATCGGTGACTACACGATCCAGCCGGAGAACGGTGGCCGGAGCGTCTTCTACCACGAGTACGGCCACGACCTCGGTCTGCCGGACGACTACAACGTGGTCAGCGGTGGGGACAACAACAACGAGCACTGGACCCTGATGGCCCAGAGCCGGCTCGGTGCCAAGAACGACGGTGGCATCGGCGAGCGCGGCGGCGACCTCGGCGCGTGGAACAAGCTTCAGCTCGGCTGGCTCGACTACGAGGTCGTCGTGGCCGGCCAGAAGCGCACCCTGGAACTGGGCCCGCAGGAGTACAACTCCAACAAGGCCCAGGGCGCCGTGGTGGTGCTGCCGCAGCGGGAGTACACGTTCCAGAACGGCAAGCCGTTCGAGGGTACGAAGCAGTTCTTCTCGGGCAACGACGACGACCTGAACAACACGATGACGCGCACCGTCGACCTCACCGGGAAGACCAGCGCCGCGCTGTCGATGAAGGGTCGCTACAGCATCGAGGCGGACTACGACTACCTGTTCTTCGAGGCGTCCACCGACGGTGGCCAGACCTGGGCCTCGCTGCCCGGTACGGCCAACGGCGCCCCGCTGAAGGAGATCTCCCCCGGGCGCTACGCCCTGGACGGCTCCAGCAACGACCAGTGGGTCGACATCAACATCCCGATGGACGCGGTCGCCGGCAACGTCGTGCAGTTCCGGCTCCGCTACCAGACGGACGGCGGTGTCTCCGAGGGCGGCTTCTACGGTGACGCGGTCACCGTGACCGCCGACGGCCAGACCCTCCTCACCGACGGCGCCGAGGCCGGTGCGAACGGCTGGACCCTCAGCGGCTTCAGCATCGTCGAGGAGACCTACACCCGTAAGTTCGACAACTACTACATCGCCGGCAACCGGTCGTACGTCTCGTACGACAAGTACCTCAAGACCGGCCCGTACTTCTTCGGCTACGCGAACACCCGCCCGGACTACGTGGACCACTACGCGTACCAGGAGGGTCTGCTGATCTCCTACTGGAACCTCCGGTTCGCGGACAACGACACGTTCGCGCACCCGGGTGAGGGTCGGAACATGATCATCGACGCGCACCCGCGGCCGATCTACAACCTGACCGGGCAGCCCTGGCGGGCCCGCGTCCAGGTCTACGACGCGCCGTTCAGCCTGAAGAAGGCCGACTCGTTCACGCTGCACCTCAACAGCCAGCCGCAGTACATCCGCGGCCAGGCGGCGCAGCCGCTGTTCGACGACACCACGCAGTACTGGTACCCGGAGCTGCCGAACCACGGCGTCAAGCTCCCGGCCACCGGCACCAAGATCAAGGTTCTGGAGCAGAACGGCACCTCGCTGAAGGTCCGCTTCTCCTGATCCACTGATCGACGCACCACGCGATGCCCGGGCGGTGAACCGCCCGGGCATCGCCCTTTCCGGGAACCCGGCGTACCCCACCCGCGTCCCATCGGATGACGCCCCGCACCACGCTGCCGGCGCCCTCGCGACGGCGCCGCTCACCGGCGCGCCCGCGGCCGAGACGGAGGATCAGTGCCCGACGACCACCAGCCGGCCGCGAACGGCACGGCCTCGCCCGCCGATCGCCCCACGCCGCTGTCCGCCGGCGACCTGCCGACGCTTCGGCGGCCCGCCGGGCCGCCGAAGACGCCGACCGACAACCGGCCGACGGGCGTCGTCGCCGGCTGGATCACCCGGGGCGGCTCCGGGCCGTGCTACGGGCTGATGGACGAGAACGGCACGGAGTACGCGGTGTACGGCCCGAACGCCGGTGAGCTGCGCAAGGGCGACCTGGTCACGTTGCGGCTCACCGCGCGGGACCGCTCCGTCGACTGCGGACCGGGAATCCCCATGCGGATCATCGACGAGTGACAGCCGGTAGCAGGGCGCTCACGACCCCGCGAGGCGGCCCCGGTGCGGTTCCCGGTGACCGCCCGGAGAAATCCCTGATCCTGGCCACCTGCGGGCCCGGTGGGTGACCGGCGGCCCTAGGCTGTGCCCCATGACCGACCAGCGCGGCGGACCCGTCGACGAGTCCTGCGTCCTGCCCGAAGGGCCGTGGACGCACCGGTTCGTCGGCGCCAACGGCAGCCGGTTCCACGTCGTCGAGGCGGGCACCGGCCCGATGGTGCTCTTCCTGCACGGCTTCCCCGAATACTGGTACGCCTGGCACGAGATGCTGCCCGCGGTCGCCGACGCGGGCTTCCGCGCGGTCGCGGTCGACCTGCGCGGTTACGGTGCGAGCGACAAGCCACCCCGGGGGTACGACGGCTACACGCTCGCCGCCGACGTCGCCGGCCTGATCCGCGCGCTCGGTGAGCGGTCGGCCACCGTCGTCGGCACCGGCGCGGGCGGGCTCATCGGCTGGACCGCCGCCTCCTTCCACCCGACCCTGGTCCGCCGGCTCGTGGTGCTCGGCGCGCCGCACCCGCTGCGGCTGCGGGCGGCCATCTTCGCCGACCCGCGCGGCCAGTTCACCTCGGCCACCGCGACGCTGAAGTTCCAGCTCCCCCGCTACGAGCACGTCCTGGCCCGGGACGACGCCACCGAGGTGGAGGAGATCCTGCGCCGGTGGGGCGGCCCGCGCTGGGTGTCCGGCCCCGACTTCGCCGACTACGCGCACTGCTGCCGGGTGGCGATGCAGATCCCGCAGGCCGCCTTCTGCGCGATGGAGGGCTACCGCTGGGCGTTCCGCTCGGTGCTGCGGCTGCACGGCTACCGCTTCGTGAAGCTGATGCAGAAGCCACTGGTCACGCCGACCCTGCAACTGCACGGCGCACTCGACCGGGCCTCGCTCCCCCGTACCGCCCAGGGCTCCGGCCGCTACGTCACCGCCCCGTACGAGTGGCGGCTGCTCGACGACGTGGGCCACTTCCCGCACGTCGAGGCGCGGGACGTGGTGCTCGGCGAGATCCTGCGCTGGGCGAAGTCCTGACTCAGACCCGCTGCTCGCCCAGGTCGGCCACCTCGGCCGCGGGCGCCCAGCCCTGGTAGACGCCGAAGTCGAACGCCTCCAGCCCCATCGCCTCGGCCACCGGCCAGCGCCCACCGGTGTACTCGACCCGCAGCCAGCCCTCGTGCTCGGCCAGCACGATGAACGGCTGCCCCTGCCAGGTGCACGTGGTCCGCACGTACGCCAGATCGTCGACCTCGGCGGCCGGCACCACCCGGACGTACCGGCCGGGGCGTACCTCGGTGAAGCCCTCGCCAGGTCCGGGCTGGTAGAGGCGGATGTCGTCGCCGTCGGGGCTGGCCTGGTACTCCCGGCCCCGCCAGCGGGCCACGTAGCCGTCGCGGCTCACGCCTCGCCCGCCTTCCGCCACAGCAGCTCGTCGGTGTCCAGGACGGCGACCAGCTTGCTGTCGCCGTCCGCGCCGACCCGCCACAGCTCGGCGCCGTGCGGGAGCCGTGCACTGTCCACCTTGAACTCGGCGATCACGTCGCTGCTCTCCCCCGGCGCGAAGCCGTTGCCGCGGAACGGGGGCCGCTCGATCACCCAGCCCTCCATCGCCCGCATCGCCGCCTCGTTCGGGCCGCCGTACGGGATCCGGTAGAGGCTCGGCCGGTAGGCGGGCCAGCGCAGCAGGTAGATCTCCTCGTCGTCCGGGGAGAACGGCGAGCCCGGGTGGCCGAGGCCGAGCGCGCGGTACAGCTCCGCCGGGGTACGCAGATGCGCCAACTCCCCGGCCCGGTGCACGAATCCGGAGACCCGGTCGTAGCCACGCTCCAGGTAGTACGCGAGCTGGCTCGCCGCGATCGCCTTCTGCATGGTCACCGGCCGGTTCGCGGCGATCGTGGGCGCCTCCGGGCGCTGGCGTTCCGCCGGCTGCGGCGCGGACGCCGGCTCCGGGTCGTCGCCAAGGCCCACCTCGGCCGCCCAGTTGGCGAGCGCGAGGACCTGCTCCCCCGGGTACGTCGCGCCGACCGGACTGCCCGGGTTGACCCGGAACGACCACGCCACGTCCGGCCACCTGCGGATGAGCTGGACGAACTTGACCCGTACCGTCTCGACCTGGCCCTCGGTGTGCTCGGCCAGGCGTTCCGGCGAGGTGTAGACCGAGACGCACCGCTCGCCGTCGACCTGATCGGCGTGCCAGACGAAGCCGGGGTCACCCGGCCGGCTGCCGGCGGCCGAGTCGGGCGCGACGGGCATCAGCACCCGGGCCAGCAGCAGCGTGGTGAGGAAACCGTCGGTGCTGCCGCTGCCCGCGGCGGCCAGCAGGTCCTCCTCGACGTCGTTCGCCGGTACGAACTCGGCGGGCCGGTCCGCGGTGCTCGATCCGTGACCGGCTGTCGTGGCGGGGGTCGCGGTGTCCGGTGCCGGCGTGGACAGCGCCACGGTCGGCTCGCCGGGCGCGAACAGCGGCGCGGTGACCGGTTCGTCGCCGGTCGCCGGCGCGAAGAGGGAGACGGTCGGCTGCTCCGCCGGCACGGGGTCGGACAACGAGACGGTCGGCTCAGCCGATGCCGGCCTGGTCAGTGGCGCGGTCGGGTCGTCCGGTGCGGAGTTGGACAGCAACGTCGTCGACTCGGACGGCACCGGATCGAACAACGAAACGGTCGGCTCAGCCGGTGCCGGATCGAACAGCGAGACAGTCGGCTCGGCCTCGGCTGGGCCGGCGAGCGAGGCGGTCGGCTCGGCCGACACCCGATCGAACAATGAGACAGTCGGCTCGGCCGACGGCGACGGTGTGAACAGCGGCGCGGTGGCGTCCGCTGCGGGAGCCGGCGACTCGAACAGCGATGTCGTCGGCTCGGACTCCGACGCGAGCGACACCGTCGGCTCGGCCTCACCCGGGCCGGCCGGCGGCACGGTCGGCTCGGCCGGCACCCGGTCGAACAACGAGACAGTCGGCTCGGCCGAGGCCGACGGCGTGAACAGCGGCGCGGTGGCCTCGCCTGCCGGGGACGGCGACTCGAACGGCGACGTCGTGGGCTCGGACGACGACGCGAACGACACGGCCGGCTCGTCGCGCGGCGTACTCCGGTCCGTCGCGCCGGTGGTCCCGCTGTGTGCCGGCGTCGGCTCGGCGAGGTTCACCGTGTCGTCGGCGACCGGCGGGTCCGCGGCAAGCGGCATGGTCGGGTCGGTGCCGGCCCACGGCGTGGCCGCGCCCTCGGCCGGTTCCGCGCGCACCGGACCGGTCTGCTGCGCGGACCAGAGCGGTGCGGGCTCGGTCAGGTCGCGGGCCTCGATGACGGTGCCCTCGATGACGATGGGTGTGAAGTCGCGGCGTGCGGCGGGCGGCGCGGAGACCGGTTCGGCGATCGACGGAGGCAGCTCCTCCACCGGCTCGTCGATCGTCTCCCACCGCGTGGTCTCGCCCTCGGTGCCGCCCGGCGCGGCCCCCCACCCGTCGGCAGTGGCCGGTCCGGCGGCGGCAGCGGATCCGGCGTCCGTCGCAGTGGCCGGTCCGGCGTGCCTCCGGGGCAGCGCCTCGGTCGCGTCCTCGGTCGGGCGGGTCGGCCGGAACGCCTGGGTCGTCTCCTCCGACCGGGGCGCTGGCGACGGCTCGTCCGTCCGGCTCGGGAAGGCGTGGGTCCGGCCCTCGCGTACCGGCTCGTTCAGCGGCCGTCGGCGCGGGAACGGCTGCCCGCCGGCGAACCGGGTCGGCGGGGTGGCCCGGTCGCCGGCCCCGCGCGACGGGTCCAGCGGCGACGGGCGCCGGGCCGAGCGGCCACCGGACGAGGGTTCGAAGAAGGAGCGGGACGGCGGTGGGACGGCGGCCGCCGGTGGCTCGTCGGCAGGTGCCGCAGGGGCGGTGGCGAACGGGTCCGGCTCGTCCGGGCGGCGGCGCAGATCGGTGAGCCAGCCGTCGAGGGCGTCCGTGTCCGGCTCGGCGCCCGGGGCGGTCCGGCTCGGGACGTCGCTGTCCGGCGCTCGGCGGCGGGGCGGCACGGTGGGCAGCCGCCGCCCGAGGACCGAGGCGGCCCGCATCGGCACCGTGGGCGGCTCGTCGGTCTTCATCAGCCGCTCGTCCCGGCCGGGCGCGCCGGCAACCGGCGGCACGACCGGAGGCGGCACCGCGGGTGGCGGAACAGCCGGAGGTGGCACCGCGGGTGGCGGCACGACGGGAGGCGGAACCGCGGCCGGCGGGACGGCGGCATGAGGCACCGGGGCGGGCGTGACAGCGGCCGGCGCCACGGGCACGGCCGGCGGGCGGGGCGCCGCCTCGGGCACCGCGTTCCGGGCTCCCCGGGTGGCGTTCTCCACGCGTTCCAGCCGGGCGCGGGCGCCCATGGTGCGGCCGGGCAGCCGGACGTCGCCCCGGGAGAGCTGAGCCACGTACCAGGCGGGCAGGTAGCCCTCGATCGGCAGGCCGGGATTGACCGCCAGCCACCACTCGGGGTTGGGCCAGCCGGTGGCCAGATCCGGGTAGGGGACGCGGCGGGTGGGCCCCGCGTTCTCCCCGAGGCTCGCGCGCAGCGCGGCGACGGAGGTGAAGGCCAGCACGTGGGTGCGACCCCCGGAGGTCCAGGTGCCCCATCCGGCGGTCGGTCCGCTCGCGACCGGAAGCAGGAGATCGACACGGGTCAGCACCCGGAAGTACTGCTGCTGGTCCTGCGCGCGCAGCGCGTCCCGCATCGCCACCTCGGCCTCGGTGGCCGGCTCCCATCCGGTCACGGCCACCTCTCCTTCCGCGAACAGGCCACAGGCATCGCCTACAACCTACAAGGTGGCAACAAGATCAGGACTTCTGGCCATCGACGGTCGGCCTCGACGTCAGGGAGCCGATAACATCCCGTTCCGGAGCCGACACGTTACGGAGGTCGTCGATGTCTCGGCCAGTCGCGTACCCCGCCGTGGCCGCCCTGGCGACGCTCCTCGTCACGGCGGTTCCGGCCGCACCGGCGGCGGCTCGCGCGCCCGCCGGCTGCGCCTCGCCGCCCGCGCCGGCCCGCCCGGTGGCGGACCAGCCGTGGCCGCAGCAGCGGTACGCCCCGGACCGGCTCACCCCGCTCGCGACGGGCACCGGGATCGTGGTCGCGGTGGTCGACTCGGGAGTGGACCGGTCCCACCCGCAGTTGGCCGGCCGGGTTCTCGACGGCGCCGACTTCCTCGACCGGGGCGGGGACGGCACCCGGGACTGCGCCGGCCACGGCACCGGGGTGGCGAGCATCATCGCCGCCGCGCCGCAGCCCGGCGTCGCGTTCCGCGGCCTCGCGCCGGACGCGCGCATCCTGCCGGTACGGGTGAGCGAGCAGCAGGTCGTCGAGGGGCGGGAGTCGGGGCGTACGGTCGACGCGGCCGGGTTCGCCCAGGCCATCCGCTGGGCCGTGGACCACGACGCCGACGTGCTGAACCTCTCGGTGGTGCTGTACGCGGACGACCCGGCCGTGCGCGCCGCCGTCGCCTACGCGGTCCGGCGGGACGTGGTCGTGGTGGCCGCCGCCGGGAACCTGCACGACAACGGTGATCCCCGGCCCTATCCGGCGGCGTACGACGGGGTGCTCGGCGTCGGCGCGATCGGCCGGGACGGGACACGCTCGGCGTTCTCCCAGACCGGCTCGTACGTGGACGTGGTCGCCCCGGGGAGCGAGGTGCTGATGGCGGCACCCCGGTCGGGGCACCAGCGGGCGGAGGGGACCAGCTACGCCACTCCGTTCGTGGCGGGTACGGCGGCGCTGCTGCGCCAGTACCGGCCCCGGCTGCGTGCGGACGAGGTGGCCGGTCGGATCGTGGCCGCCGCCGACCCGGCGCCGGGGCGGGACGCGGGTTACGGCGCGGGGGTGCTCAACCCGTACCGGGCGGTGACCGAGTCGGCCGGCGCGACCGATTCGCGCACCCGGCCGGGAGCGGCGCTTCCCGCCGACCGGCCCGATCCGGCCGCGCTGGCCCGCCAGTCCCGCCGGGACTCGGCCCGGGACCGGGCGCTGCCGGCCGCCGCCGTCGCGGGCGGGGCGGTGGCACTGGTGGCGGCGCTCGCCCTGGTGCTGCCGCGCGGCGCGCGCAGGCGCTGGCAGGCGGCCGGCCCGGCAGCTCCGAGATGACCGGCGGTCACGTGCGACGCCGCGCGGCCCGGGTCACCTGCCCGGGCCGCGCGGCGTCGGCTCACTGGAACAGGTTGGCGTTGCGCTTCTCGGTGTCGAGGTAGTCGGTCGCGGAGTCCGCCACCGCGAGCTTGATGTCACGCAGCATCGCCTGGAGATCCTGGGAGGCGGCCCGCCACCGGGACTGCCGCACCTCGTACGCCTCGCGGGCCTCGCCGTTCCAGCTCGCCACCAGCGGGGCGGCGTCGCGTTCGAGCTGACCGAGCTGGCTCTCCAGCGTGGACAGCGCCCGTTGGATGTCGGCGCCCGCCTGTTGCAGGGCGGCGAAGTTGACGACCAGCACACCGTGCTCCATGGATTCGATCCTTCCGGTTGTCAGAGCGGCAGCTGGATGCCGCGGTTGGTGCCCGCCACCCGGCCGGCGGCCTCGGTGTCGGAGACGTCGTACTGCCGGCCCGCGGTGCGGATCGCGTTGGCGGTCTCGCGCAGCGCCCGGTGAAGGGCGGCCTGGTCCTGCGCCCACTGCTGCTTGACCTGCGCGAACGAGCGCCCACCGGCACCCCGCCAGGCCTGCTGCAACACCTCCAGCTCGGCCATCAGGCCGCTGAGCATGGTCTGGAGCGACTGGTCGACCTGCTCGAACTTCGCGGCGGTCTGCTGCATCACAGCGGCTTCTGCCTGGGTCTGGGACATCCCGGACGTCACCTCGTCTCCTCGGTCGTGGCTGGTCACCGTGTGACCACCGTGGACTCGTCGGCGGGGGCCCGGGGCCGGTGGAGGGGGAAGCCCGGCGGCGGCGGACACGCAACTCGACGATTTCGTCGCTGACGGTAGCCGTCCGACTTCGGTTCTGCTACCCCTTCGGGCTCCCCTGTGGACAACTCGCCCATTACGATGAGCCACGGCAGCGTCACGCGGAGGTCCGGCGAGGAGGTGCGGTGACCGCCAGCACATCCGAGCGGCCCGCGTCCGTCGCGGTCCGCACGCCACAGTGGACGAGCCGTCCGACGGCACGGCTGCGCGCCGGCCAGATCGTCGCGACCCAGATCGCGGCGGCAGTGCTGATCGCGGCCGTCGGGCGGGGTGTCGTGCCGACGGCCGTCGCGCTGCTGTCGGCGGCCCTGCTGCTGCCCGCCGCGTGGGTGCGGGTGCGCGGCCGCTGGCTCCACGAGTGGCTCGCCACCGCCGCCGCGTACCTGACCCGGCGGCGCGCGCTGCCACCGGCGGCCGATCCGGCGGCACTGCTGGCGCTGCTCCGGCCGGGCGCGGTGGTCGGCGCGACGGAGGCGTCCGGTGGGGCGGCCGTGCTGCACGACGCCGCCGGGCTGACCGCGTTGCTGGAGCTGGGCGACCCGGACGACCTGCTCGGCGACCACGCGCACGAGCTGCCCTCGCCGCTCGGCCTGCTTCCACCGGCCGGGCCGGACGCCCCCGCGATCCGGCTGCAGCTGGTGTTCTCGTCCTCGCCCGCACCCGCGCCCGCTGTGGCCGGCGGTCCGGCCGGGACGTCGTACCGCCAGCTCACCGACGGGCGGGTGGCCGGGCGGGCGCGCGTGGTGCTGGCCGTCCAGGTGCTGCGCGCCGACGGCTGGCCGGATAAGGACCTGCTGCGGGCGTTGTCCGGCACCCTGCGGCGGCTCGTCCGGCGGCTCGGCCCGCTCAGCGCCCGGCCGCTGGGTGGCGACGCGGCGTTGCGGGTGATCGCCGAACTGGCCCACCACGAGCCCGGCGCCCCGGTGCGGGAGACCTGGCCCCAGCTCGCAGTGGGTGGCCTGACGCAGGCCACCTGGCGACTGCGCCGGTGGCCGGATCCGCGCGGCGAGGCGACGCGAGGGCTGGTGGGCCGGTTGCTCGCGCTGCCGGCCACCGCCACCACAGTCGCGCTCACGGTCGGTCCGCGCACGGGCGCGGCGCCGGTCCCGGCCGATCTTGCGGTACGGGTGGCGGCCGGGAGCGCGGCCGAACTGTCGACGGCGGAACGCACGCTGCGCCGGGTCGCCGGTGACGTCGGCGGCGAGTTGCGCCGGCTCGACGGTGAGCACCTGGCCGGGCTGGCCGCCACGCTGCCGTTGGCGGTGACCGGTGGGGCCGCGGCCGGGTCGCCCCCGCCCGCGCTGGACCTGCCCCCGGCCGCCGCGGGCCTGATGGTGGGCGCGAACCGGCACGGCGCCGCGCTCACCGTCCGCCTGTTCCGGCCGGCCACGACGCGGGTGCTGCTCGTCGGCGGCGTGCCCGCGGCCCAACTGCTCGTGCTGCGGGCGCTGGCGCTCGGCGCGCGCGTGGTGGTGCAGACCGGCCGTCCCCGGATCTGGGAACCGTTCGTGCGGGGTGTCGGGACGGTCGGTGGCGGCGTACCGCTGCTCCCGCCGGGTCGTCCGCTCGGTGGCGCGCCCGGCTCGCCGCTGCATCCGCTGCTGGTGGTGGTGGACGCCGGCCCGGTGCCGCCGGAGGCCGGACCGGCAGCCGCCTGGCAGTCGGTGCTGGTGGTCCGCGACGAGCTGACCCCGGCCGACACTCCCGCGCTGGCCCGCGCCGACCTGGCGATCCTCCAGCCGCTCGACCCGGACGAGGCCGCGCTCGCGGGCGCAGCGCTGGGCCTGGGCGGCTCGGCGGAGTGGCTGACCCGGATCCGCGACGACATGGTGGCGGTGGTCAACCGGCGGGCCCTGCGCTGGGCGCTGCTCTCGCCCACACCTGTCGAGTCGCAACTGGTCGGTCGTCCGGCCCGGCACTGACGGAACGCGCCGCCGGGCGACTTCCCCTGGTGGTACGGCCGTGGCACGATCCCGGCCATGGATTTCCTGAAGGGTCTTCTGATTCGCGTGGGTTCGACGGCGGTGGCGTTCTGGCTCGCCACCCTGCTCATCCCGGGCATCTCGCTCGACTCCGACTCGGCCACCGAGACGGTGATCACGCTGGTGCTCGTCGCGGTCATCTTCGGCGTGGTGAACGCGGTGCTCCAGCCGATCATCAAGACCGTGGGGTGCGGCTTCTACCTGCTGACCCTCGGCCTGATCGCGCTGGTCGTGAACGGCCTGCTCTTCCTGCTCACCAGCTGGATCGCCGGTGAGGCCGGGCTGCCCTTCCACGTGGACGGGTTCTGGCCGGAGGCGGTGCTGGGCGCGCTCTTCGTCGGCATCGTCACCTGGATCCTCGGCGCCGTCCTCGACCGCGACTGACGTCCGGGCCCGGCCGGTCGCCGTGGCGGCCGGCCGGGGTCACCAGGCCAGCAGTAGGGAATTGGCTGGCGAGAGGGCCCGGTGGCGGTACTAGCCTCGGCCGCGTGTTCACAGTGACCCGCGCGGACGGCTACGAGATCAGCACCGACCCGGACCGGATCGACCTGGACCGGGTGCACGTCTGGCTCGCCACCGACGCGTACTGGGCGCTGGGGCGGGAGCGGGAGACGGTGGCGCGCGCCTTCGCCGGCTCGATCGGCTTCGGCGTCTACCGGCCCGGCGACGGACGGCAGGTGGCGGTCGCCCGCGTGGTCACTGACGGGGCCACGTTCGCCTGGCTCTGCGACGTGTACGTGGACCCGGCCGAGCGGGGTCGCGGGCTGGGCACCTGGCTGGCCGGCGCGGTCCGCGACCACCTGGGCGAGCTGGGCGTACGCCGCATCCTGCTGGCCACGCTCGACGCGCACGGGGTCTACGCGAAGATCGGCTTCCGGCCGGTCGCAGCGGATCGGTGGATGGAGCTGGACCAGCGCGTGACGCCGGTCACCGATAAGGACCAGTGCAGCGATCCACCACTTACGGTGGAGCGGTGAACCAGCTCCGGCTCGGCTACCTGTACGGCGTCGGCGCGTACCTGATCTGGGGTTTCTTCCCGATCTACCTGAAGCTGCTGCGCCCGGCCGGGCCGGTGGAGATCCTCGCGCACCGGATCCTCTGGTCGGTGGCGTTCGTGGCGTTGCTGCTGGCCGCCACGCGGCACGCCGGCTTCCTGCGCAAGCTGGCCCGGCGGCCCCGGGCGCTCGCCGGTATCGGGCTCGCCGCCGCGCTGATCGCCGTCAACTGGGGTACGTACATCTACGGCGTGAACTCCGACCGGGTGGTGGAGACGGCGCTCGGCTACTTCATCAACCCGCTGGTGTCGGTGCTGTTCGGCGTGCTGGTGCTGCGGGAACGGCTGCGCCGGGCACAGTGGGCGGCGCTGGGCGTCGGCGCGCTCGCGGTCGCGGTGCTCACCGTCGACTACGGCCGCCTGCCCTGGCTGGCGCTCACGCTGGCGTTCAGCTTCGCCGGGTACGGCCTGGTCAAGAAGCAGCTCGCGCTGCCCGCCACGGAAGGGCTGTTCGTCGAGTCGGCGGTGCTGGCGTTGCCCGCCCTGGCGTACCTGGGGTGGCTGTCGGCACGCGGTTACTCGACGTTCGGGCACGTGTCGGCCGGGCACACCGCGCTGCTGGTGCTCGCCGGCGCCGCCACCGCGATCCCGCTGCTGCTGTTCGCCGGGGCGGCGAACCGGCTGCCGCTGTCCACTGTCGGCATGCTGCAGTACCTCGCGCCGATCCTCCAGCTCGGCTGCGGCGTGCTGATCTTCCACGAGCCGATGCCGCCGGCCCGGCTGGCCGGCTTCGCCCTGGTCTGGCTCGCCCTGGTGGTCTTCACCGCCGACGCCCTGCGCCACTCCCACCGCACCCGCGTAGCCGCCCGCACCCCCACCACC
>NZ_RCVK01000171.1:0-33642 GCF_003667485.1 Micromonospora sp. BL1 | reverse complement strand
GGGGCCGGAACGCTCAGGAGGCGAGCAGTTCGAGCGCGCCGCGTACCTGATGGGCGGAGCGGGCCAGCGCGGCCCGGGCGGCCGGCACCTCGGCGCCGGAGACGAGCGCGACGAGCGCGGTCTTGAGGTCGCCGTCGGCCTCCCGCAGGGCGACCCGGCACACCTCCTCGGCACAGCCGGTGGCCTCCATGAGGATCGAGATCATGCGGCCGCGCAGTTTGGCGTTGGTGGCCACCATGTCGATCATCAGATTCGAGTAGACCCGGCCCAGACGCACCATCACGGCCGTGGAGAACGTGTTGAGCACCAGCTTCTGCGCCGTGCCGGCCTTCATCCGGGTCGACCCGGTGACCACCTCCGGTCCGGTGTCCACCCCGATGAAGACGTCCACCGACGCGGCGGCCTCGGCCTCCGGATTCGCGCAGAGCAGCACCGTACCGGCCCCCTGCGCCCGGGACGCGGCGAGCGCCCCGAGGACGTACGGGGTGCGCCCGCTGGCCGCCAGGCCCACCACGAGGTCGCCGGGGCGTACGCACTCGGTGGCGTCGGCGGCACCGCCGCGCTCGTCGTCCTCGGCGTCCTCGACGGCGCGCCACATGGCGTCCGGGCCGCCCGCGAGGTGCGAGCAGAACCAGTGCCGGGGCGAGTTGAACGTGGGCGCCAGCTCGGCCGCGTCCAGCACGCCGAGGCGGCCGGAGGTGCCAGCGCCGAAGTAGTGCACGCGGTGCCCGTCGCGCAGCGCGGCCACGGCCAGGTCGACCGTCTCGGCGATCTCGTCCAGCACGGCGGCGACCGCGGCCGGCACCCGCCGGTCCGCCTCGTTGATGACGGTGAGCACGTCCCGGGTGGACATCAGGTCGAGGTCGACGCTGTGCGGGTTGCGCCGCTCGGTCGGCGCGCCGACGCGCACCACCGGCCGCACCGCCGCCACGCCGTCGCGCTCCACCCGACCCGCCGTCATCCCCGCCTCCGCCCGGGGCCGACCCGGTGCGACTGGACCGCCTCGGCGGTGGCCTCCAGGGCCTTCTTGGTCCGGGCCCGGCTGCGGGCGGCCACCCCGACGAAGAGGCAGTCGACCACTGTGAGCTGGGCCAGCCGGCTGGCCGTCGCGCCGGAGCGGTACGTCGTCTCCCGGGCGGCTGTGGTGAGTACGTGGTCCGCGACCTCGGTGATCGGCGAGCGCGGGAAGTTGGTCAGCGCCACGGTGGTGGCGCCGCGCGCCCGCGCCTGCTCCAGCACCTCGATGACGTCGGACGTGGTGCCGGTGTGCGAGATGCCGACGGCCACGTCGCCGCGGCCCAGCAGGGCGGCGGAGGTGAGCGCGGTGTGCACGTCCGGGAAGTAGAACGCGATGCGGCCGATGCGGTGCAGCTTCTGCTGGAAGTCGGAGGCGACGAAGCCGCTGGCGCCCGCGCCGTAGACGTCGATCCGGGCGGCCGCGCCGATCGCCTCGACCACCTGCTCGCAGACCGCCGGGTCGAGCTGCTCGGCGGTCTCCTCGACGGCCCGGGCGTCGTTGAACGCGATCGTGGCGATGATCTGGGCGAGGTCGGCGCCCGGCGGGATGTCGCCGCCGACCACACGCGCGTCCGGCGGCTCGACCCGGCGGGCGGCCTCGGCGGCGAGCCGGATCCGCAACTGGGGGTAGCCGTCCATGCCGACCGAGCGGCAGAAGCGGATCACTGTCGCCTCGGACGTCTCGGCGGCGGTGGCGAGGTCGGTGATCGTACGCCGGGCCGCGTCCGCCGGATCGGCGACGACCAGCCGGGCCACCCGCTGTTCGGCCGGGGACAGCGAGGGCAGCAGGCCGCTGATGTGGACGATCAGTCCACCGGGCTCGTGACTCGCAGAAATCTTCGAACTCTTCGCCACGGATGAAACTTACTTTCACGAGGCGTGAGCGTCAACCATGACACCGCGTATCGGGAAATTTACTGTCTTCCGTGCCCGCCCCGGGCCAAGGATCCCATTGTCGCAGCCCTACCGCCTCATCCGCTCCGGTCGACTCACTCCTGCCGCCCGACGTGCCGGTCCGCCGTCGCGCCGCAGGGCCTGCCCGGTCGGCCTCGACCCGGCGGGCCGGACGGCCCACCGGTCCGTCGCCAGGGCGGTTGGCTAGCGTGTGTCCATGACGGAACGCACGGTACTGGTGACCGGAGGCACGGGCGGGCTCGGCGGCGCGGTCACCGCCGCCTTCCTCGACGCCGGCTGGCGGGTGGTCGTACCCCAGCGGGAGCCCGGGACGGACGACGGCCCGGTCCGGGTCGTGGCCGACCTGCTGACCGCCGACGGGGCCGCGCGGGCGGTCGAGGCGGCGACCGCCGAGCCGGCCGCGCCGCTGCGCGCGGTGGTCAACCTCGTCGGCGGGTACGCGGCCGGCGGCCTGGTGCACGAGACCCCGGTCGACGACTTCGAGCGGATGCTGCGGCTCAATTTGCGCCCGACGTACCTGGTCACCCACGCGGCGCTGCCGCACCTCATGGCGTCCGGCGACGGCGCGGTGGTCTGCGTCTCGGCCCGGGCGGCGGTCTCGCCGTTCCCCGGCGCCTCCGGCTACGTCACCGCCAAGGCCGCGGTGCGGGCGTTCGCCGAGGCGGTGGCGGTCGAGTACCGGCAGCGCGGCGTGCGGTGCAACACGGTGCTGCCGAGCGTCATCGACACCCCGGCCAACCGCGCCGCCCAGCCCGGCGCCGACCACGGGCGCTGGGTGCCGCCGGCCGAGATCGCCGAGGTGATCCGCTTCCTGGCCTCCCCCGAGTCCGCGCCGACCAGCGGCGCGAACATCCCGGTCTACGGGCGGGCCTGAACCGGCACCGGCCCGTCCCGCCCGGCGCCACCGGCCGGGCGTCGCGGACCGGCCGGAGCCGGACCGGCCGGAGCCGGCCCGGGACCGGCGGACGGGTCGTCGGGCAGCCACTCGCTCAGGTGCGCCCGGATCCGACGGGCCACCTCCTCCGGCGGGCCGTTGCCGTCCACCACCACGAAGCTGCCGTACTCCGGCAGTTCCCGGTAGGCGGCGGCCGCGGCGGTCAGCCACTCCATCGTCTCGTGGTCCGTGCCGCGCCGCTCGATCCGGCGGTACGCCTCGGCGGGGTCGACGGTGAGCAGGAACGTCACCCGGGGCGCCGGGAAGATCCGGTACCCGGCCCGGGCCAGCCGCTCCCACCGCTGCCCGCCGTGCGCCCGGATGCTGGCGTACTGGCAGGCGGACCACCTGTCCATCACGGCCGTCCGGCCGGTCACCAGGCAGCTCAGCAACGCGAGCGCGATGGCCAGCCACCGCAGCACCGACTCGACCACGAGCAGGCCGTCGCGCCCGACGAGCCGCTGCGCGTCCGGACGGCCGACCCGCTGGGCGATGCGGCCGAGCCAGCGGCGGCCACCGGCGTTGCGGTGGTAGGTGGCGGGACGGCCGGCGGCGGTGAGCGCCTGGGCGAGCCGATGGGCCTGGGTGGTCTTGCCTGAGCCGTCGATGCCGATCAGGGCGACGGTGCGCAGTCGGGCCCCGCCCCGCCGCGTCCGCAGTGAGCTGGCCACCCTCCCGAGGTTATCCGACCGATGCTCACCCGAGCCCGGATGTCGCTTTCCTACCCTGACGGGCCGATCGCGCCGCAACAGGTGTGACCGGAGCGTCCGCCGGGTACGCATCGTGGTCCCACCGCAGATATGACGACGAGGGAGCCGCAGATGGCCGAGCGCGGGGACGAGACCCTGGTGCACACGCTGAAGAAGGTCGCCGCCGTGCTCAAACAGTCCGAGATCCCGTTCGCGCTCGGTGGCAGCTTCGCGGTGTACGCGCACGGCGGCCACTCCAGCGACCACGACGTGGACTTCCTGCTCCGCGAGGCGGACGTCGACCGGGCGCTGGAGGCGCTGGTCGAGGCGGGCTTCACCGCCGAGCGTCCGCCGGAGGACTGGCTGGTCAAGGTCTACGACGAGGACCGGATGGTGGACCTGATCCACCGGCCGGTGGAGACGCCGGTCACCGAGGAGACGTTCGCCGACACGATCGTGCGCCCGGTCGACGCGATCCACATGCCGGTGCTCTCGGCCAGCCAGCTCATGGTGCACAAGCTGCTGAGCTTCTCCCAGCACTACTGCGACTTCGCCCGCGCCCTGCCGCTGGCCCGTTCGCTGCGGGAACAGATCGACTGGGAACGGGTACGGAAGGAGACGCAGCACTCGCCGTACGCGGAGGCGTTCCTGGTGCTGCTCGACCGGCTGGACGTGCTGCCCGGCGGCGCGCCCGGCGGAAGGGAGACCCTGTGACCGGACTGTCCGGCGACGTTCCCCCCGACGAGTACGTCGAGGCGGAGATCCAGAGCATGCTGGCCGAGGACCCCACCGTGGCCGAGCAGGGCATCACAGTGGTGCGGCGGGAGAACGGGCTGGTGCTCTACGGCGAGGTGGAGAGCCCGCACCGGCGGGAGGAGATCCTGCGGCGGGTGGCCGAGCGCTTCCCGGACACGCCCGTGACCAGCGACATCGGGGTGATCCGTACGCAGGCGCCCACCCAGGTCGAGGAGTTGCCGTGAGGGAGGTTCGATGGTGATCCGGATCGCCGCCGTGGGCGACGTGCATCTGGACGAGGACGTGGTGGGCCGGTTCCGTCCGGCGCTGGAGGAGCTGCCCGGCTGCGCCGACGTGCTGCTGCTCGCCGGTGACCTGACGCGGCACGGCACCGAGGCCGAGGCGCGGTGCGTGGCCCGCGAGTTCGGCGACCTCGGCGTACCGGTGATCACCGTGCTCGGCAACCACGACCACCAGTGCGACGAGGTGCCGCAGGTGGTGAAGGTGCTGGAGGACGCCGGGATCACGGTGCTGGAGGGCACCGGCACGGTGGTGGACACCCCCGGCGGGCGGCTCGGGGTGGCCGGCGTGAAGGGGTTCGGCGGCGGGTTCGCCGGGCGGTGCGCCAGCGACTTCGGCGAGCCGGAGATGAAGGCGTTCGTGCGGACCACCCGGGAGAGCGCCGACGCGCTCACCGGGGCGCTGCTCTCGCTGGAGTGCGACGCGCTCGTCGCGCTCACCCACTACTCCCCCGTACCGGACACGCTGGCCGGCGAGCCGCTGGAGATCTACCCGTTCCTCGGCTGCTACCAGCTCGGCCAGGCGATCGACTCCGCGCCCACCGCGCTGGCGCTGCACGGGCACGCCCACCACGGCACCGAGCGCGGCACCACACCGGGCGGCGTACGGGTCCGCAACGTGGCCCACCCAGTGATCAAACAGGCGTACAGCGTCTTCCACCTGGGCGGTGATCAGGTCGACTGACCGGGAGGTTTCCGGTAACGGGCGCACGGGTATTCAGCCGACATGGAGCTGATTCTCTGGATTCTCGCAGTCGTACTGGTGGTCGCCGGAATTCTCGCCCTGTTCCGCCGGCAGATCCTCTGGGGCATCGTCCTCATCGTCGTCGGCCTGCTGGTCGGCCCGGGTGGCGTCAGCATCTTCAACACGTAACGCGGTTCTCATTCCCGCCGGGGTCGCCGGGCCCGGGCGTTCCGTCCTGCCGGACCGGAACGCCCGGGTCGGGTGACCCCGGCTCTTCCGCGTCCGGGTCCGGTGACGCCCGGGCGTTTGCCGGGCCGGTCGAGCGGAAACATCTCGACCATGGAGATGTCGCAGAGTGGCACCCGGCGCACCACCGGAGCCCGTACGTGGTTGGCGCTGCTCGGCTTCGCCGCCGCCACCTTCGCCGCCGCCGCGATCGGCGGGCTGGGTGTCCAGGGCACCTCCGCCGAGTACCAGAGCCTGGAGCAGCCCGCCTGGGCGCCGCCGTCGTGGCTGTTCGGCCCGGTCTGGACCGTGCTCTACGCGCTCATCGCGGTCGCCGGCTGGCTGGTCTGGCGCCGGGCCGGTTTCGGTCCCGCGGTCTGGGCCTGGGTGGTCCAGCTCGTGCTCAACGCGATCTGGACCCCGCTGTTCTTCGGCGCCGGGGCGTACGGGCTGGCGTTCGCCGAGATCGTGCTGATGTGGCTGGCGATCGGCGTGACGGTGGCACTGTTCCGGCGCGTCTCCCGGCCGGCCACGCTGCTGATGCTGCCGTACTGGGCCTGGGTGACGTTCGCGTCCGCGCTGAACTTCGCGGTGTGGCGGCTGAACTCCTGACCGGTACGGGCGCGGGGGCCGCTCGCCCCCGCGCCCGCCGGGTTCAGCAGCGGGGTACGCCCGGGATGTAGCCGTCGTACCCGGTGTAGACGTAGGCGTCGGAGATGAACCGGCCGGAGCCGATCCGGTCCCAGATCGAGCTGGTGCCGTACGTGCCGGTGACGCTGGTGCCGCTGGTCTGGCACTGGATGGTCACCTTCGCCCCGTCGGCCACCGTGCCGACCGAGCTGTAGCCGGTGCCGGGGCCGGAGCGGACCGTCAGCGGGGAGCCGGCCGTGTTGACGGTGCCCTCGCCGGTGTTCGTCCCGCCGCAGCCGTTGTCGCTGGTGTAGGTCTTGGTGCCCCAGTAGAGCGCCTGGACCCCGTTGAACTTGATCTTCACGGAGCTGCCGTCGACGCGCTGCTCGTAGTGCAGGTGCGGGCCGGTGGAGCCGCCGGTCGTGCCGACGTAGCCGATCACCCGGCCGTAGCCGACGGTCTGCCCGACCGAGACGTTGAAGGCGTTCAGGTGGGCGTAGTAGGTGGTGTGACCGCCGCCGTGGTTGATCCGGACGTACTTGCCGTAGCTGGTGTCGCCGAGGTTGGTGACCACGTCGACAGTGCCGGGCGCGCTGGCCACCACCGGGTCGCCCAGGTCGTCGGTGCGGTTGAAGTCGATCGCGTTCGCCGGGCTGTGGTTGGTCCGGGTCTGGCCGGACCAGGACTGGTTGCACGGGAACGGGACCTTGAACGTCGGCGCGGCCATCGCCGGCGCGGCCGGCACGAGGGTCGCCGCCAGGACCGCCGCGCTCGCCCCGAGGGCGAGCCATCGCTTCCGCATCCACTACCTCCAATGTTGAAAGTCTTCAATGTGATGCGGACATCGTGACAGAAAGTTCCGTTCCCGGGAAGATTCGTGGGAGCGCACCCACCGCCCGTGGTCAGGGTTTCGGGATTGTTACCGGGCCGTGTCCGGCCAGGGGTGGACCCGACACGATGCAAGCGCTTACATGTGAGGACGACCATCGGACCGGCGCGGGTTCGATCCCCCCACGCGCCGGCAAGGAAGGAGATCGGCATGGCGTTTGCCAGATCGCGCCAGGCGCTCGCGGTCGCCGGCGTCCTGGGGCTGGCGCTCGGCGTCGCCGCCTGCGGCACCGGCAACGACAAGAAGAGCAGCAACGCGGGCTCGGCCGAGTGCGGCGCATACGAGAAGTACGAGGGTCACGACGGCAAGAAGGTGACCATCTACTCCTCGATCCGTGACATCGAGGACGAGCGCCTCCAGCAGTCCTGGAAGGAGTTCGAGGACTGCACCGGCATCGAGATCGACCACGAGGGCTCCGGCGAGTTCGAGGCCCAGCTGCCGGTCCGGGTCGACGGCGGCAACGCCCCCGACCTCGCCTTCATCCCGCAGCCGGGTCTGCTGAAGCGGTTCGTCGACTCGGGCAAGCTCAAGCCGGCCGGCGCCGACACCAAGGCCATGGCCGAGCAGAACTACTCCGCCGACTGGCTGAAGTACAGCACCGTCAACGGCCAGTTCTACGGCGCCCCGCTCGGCTCCAACGTGAAGTCCTTCGTGTGGTACTCGCCGAAGACCTTCAAGGAGAAGGGCTGGACCGTCCCCACCACGTGGGACGACCTGATCAAGCTCTCCGACCAGATCGCGGCCAGCGGCACCAAGCCGTGGTGCGCCGGCATCGAGTCCGGTGACGCCACCGGCTGGCCGGCCACCGACTGGATCGAGGACGTGCTGCTGCGCACCGGCGGCCCGGACGTCTACGACAAGTGGACCACCCACGAGATCCCGTTCAACGACCCGCAGGTGGCCGACGCGCTCAACCGGGCCGGCACCATCCTGAAGAACGAGAAGTACGTCAACGGCGGCTTCGGCGGCGTGAAGAGCATCGCCACCACCTCGTTCCAGGAGGCGGGCACGCCGATCACCACCGGCAAGTGCGCGCTGCACCGGCAGGCGTCCTTCTACGCCAACCAGTGGCCCGAGGGCACCAAGGTGGCCGAGGACGGCGACGTCTTCGCGTTCTACTTCCCGGCCATCGACCCGTCGAAGGGCAAGCCGGTTCTGGGCGGCGGCGAGTTCGTCGCGGCCTTCGCCGACCGTCCCGAGGTCCAGGCGGTGCAGACCTACCTGGCCTCCGGCGAGTACGCCAACAGCCGCGCCAAGATCGGTGACTGGGTCTCCGCGAACAAGAAGCTGGACCTGAACAACGTCCCGAACCCGGTGGACAAGCTCTCCGTGGGC
Source organism: Micromonospora sp. BL1 (assembly GCF_003667485.1). Lineage (NCBI taxonomy): Bacteria > Bacillati > Actinomycetota > Actinomycetes > Micromonosporales > Micromonosporaceae > Micromonospora > Micromonospora sp. BL1. The sequence goes on along the minus strand of NZ_RCVK01000171.1, from coordinate 25,289 downwards.
ATCCTCCAGGACGAGAAGACGGTCTTCCGCTTCGACGGCTCGGACCTGATGCCGGCCGCGGTCGGCGCCGGCACCTTCTGGAAGGGCATGGTGGCCTGGATCAACGGCAAGGACACCACCGCCGTCCTGAACGACATCGAGGGCAGCTGGAAGTGATCTAGCAGGTGGCCCGGTCCGGTTCCCCCGGACCGGGCCACCTCTGCTAGCCGAACCCTTGAGGGAGGGTCGATGGAGTTCGACTTCGCGGCGGAGCAGCCGAAGTTCCTCATGCTGATGTACGGGCTGATCGCCTTCGTCGCGGTGGTGGGCGGGCTGCTCCTGCTCCTCGACGTGGTGCCGTCGTTCTTCGCCCGGCGCCGGGAGGCACAGCTCGTCGCGGCCTCGGCCAGCGGCGCGCCGCTGCCCCGCCGGCGCAAGCAGGGCGAGGGCGCGTTCGCGTTCTTCTTCCTGTTGCCGACGCTGCTGCTGCTCGCCGTCGGGCTGGTGGTCCCCGCCGTCCGCACCACGCTGCTCTCCTTCATGGACTCCGGCAGCAACGACTGGGTGGGCCTGGACAACTACCGCTGGATGTTCGCCGAGGACTCGATCGTCCGGGTCCTGATCAACACGCTGATCTGGGTGCTGCTGGTGCCGCTGGTGGCCACCGCGTTCGGCCTGATCTACGCGGTCCTGGTGGACAAGGCCCGGTTCGAGGCCGTGGCCAAGTCCCTGATCTTCCTGCCGATGGCGATCTCGTTCGTCGGCGCCTCCATCATCTGGAAGTTCGTCTACGCCTACCGGGGCGAGGGCGACCAGATCGGCCTGCTCAACCAGATCGTGGTGAGCCTGGGCGGCGAGCCGAAGCAGTGGCTGCTGGACTCGCCGCTGAACACGTTCCTGCTCATCGTGATCATGGTGTGGATCCAGGCCGGCTTCGCGATGGTGGTGCTCTCCGCCGCGATCAAGGCCATCCCGGCCGACATCGTCGAGGCGGCCCGCCTGGACGGCACCACCCCGTGGCAGATGTTCTGGCGGATCACCATTCCGAGCATCCGGCCGGCGCTGATCGTCGTGGTGGTGACGATCTCCATCGCCACGCTCAAGGTCTTCGACATCGTCCGGACCTCCACGAACGGCAACTACGACACGAACGTGATCGCGACCGAGATGTACAACCAGGCGTTCCGCTACCAGGAGAACGGTCAGGGCTCGGCGCTGGCGGTGTTCCTGTTCGTCCTGGTGATCCCGATCGTGATCTACCAGATCCGCAACCTGCGCAAGCAGCGGGAGGGCTGAGATGACCACCGCCACGCCCACCGTCGGAGTCGGCGCCCAGGCCACCGAGCCGACCACCCGGAGCGCCCGGGTGCGCAAGCGCCTGAACAGCCGTACCGCCACGCTCGTGTCGATCGTCATCGCGATGCTCTGGACGATCCCGACCTTCGGCCTGTTCATCTCCTCGCTCCGGCCGGAGAACGAGATCAAGACCACCGGGTGGTGGACGTTCTTCACCAACCCGCAGATCACCCTGGAGAACTACCAGGAGGTGCTGTTCAGCCGCGGCTCGTCCGGGCAGCTGGCCAGCTACTTCATCAACTCGCTGGCGATCACCATCCCCTCGGTGCTCTTCCCCCTGGCCTTCGCGTCGCTCGCCGCGTACGCGCTGGCGTGGATGAACTTCAAGGGGCGGGACTGGGTCTACATCGGGATCTTCGCGCTCCAGATCGTGCCGTTGCAGATGGCCCTGGTGCCGCTGCTGCGGTTCTTCTCCACCGGCGTCACAGTCGCCGGGGTGCAGATCATGCCCGCGTGGGACCTGGTCGACGAGCAGAAGTTCGCCCAGGTGTGGTTCGCGCACACCTGCTTCGCGCTTCCGTTCGCCGTGTTCCTGCTGCACAACTTCATCTCGCAGCTCCCCGGCGACCTGATGGAGGCGGCCCGGGTCGACGGGGCCACCCACCCGAAGATCTTCCGCACCATCGTGCTGCCGCTGATCATGCCCGCGCTGGCGGCGTTCGGCATCTTCCAGTTCCTCTGGGTCTGGAACGACCTGCTGGTCGCGCTGATCTTCGCCGGTGGCGGCGACGAGACCGCCCCGATGACCGTCCGGCTCGCGGAGCTGGCCGGCACCCGGGGCAACGAGTGGCAGCGGCTGACGGCCGGCGCGTTCGTGTCGATCGTCGTACCGCTGATCGTGTTCCTGTCCCTCCAGCGCTTCTTCGTGCGAGGTCTGCTCGCCGGCAGCGTCAAGGGTTGATCCGGCGCCCCGCCGCCGGCACGGCCGGCGGCGGGGCCCGGGTCACAGCGGGGAGCTCACGATGACCAAGATTGACGACGTCGCCCGTCTGGCCGGGGTCTCCACGGCCACCGTCTCACGGGCGCTGCGGGGCCTGCCGACGGTCTCGGCCGCGACCCGCCGCCGGGTGCTCGCCGCCGCCGAACAACTCCAGTACGCGGTGTCGCCCAGCGCGAGCCGGCTGGCCGGCGGCCGGACCGGCACGGTGGCGGTCGTGGTGCCCCGGATCACCAGGTGGTTCTTCGGCACGGTGGTCGAGGCGGTCGAGGAGTTCCTCCAGGACAGCGGCTACGACCTGCTGCTCTACAACCTCGGCGGCCGGGAGCGGACCCGGCAGCGGGTGCTGCGCACGGCCAGCCTGCACAAGCGCGTGGACGCGATCATCCTGGTCGCGACCCCGCTGCGCGCGGCCGACGTGCACGCGCTGACGAAGCTGGACCTGCCGGGCGTGACGATCAGCTCCGGCAGCGAGGTGCCCGGCTGGCCCTGCGTCCGGATCGACGACGTGGCCGCCGCCCGGACCGCCACCCGCCACCTGCTGGACCTCGGCCACACCCGGATCGCGCACATCTCCGGCGACCCGGACGACGAACTGGCCTTCACCACCCACCTGGACCGGCGGCGCGGCTACCAGGAGGCGTTGCGGGCCGCCGGGCTGCGGCCCGATCCGAGCCTCGACGTCGAGTCGCGGTTCACCATCGACGGCGGCACCCGCGCCACTGCCGAGCTGCTGGCCCGGGGCGAGCCGCCGACCGCCATCTTCGCCGCCTGCGACGAGATGGCGATGGGCGCGATCACCGCGCTGCGTGACGCCGGGCTGCGGGTGCCGCAGGACGTGAGCGTGATGGGCATCGACGACCACGACCTGGCCGGCGTGCTCGGGCTCTCGACGATCGCCCAGCCCGCCGCCGACCAGGGGTCGCTCGCCGCCCGCATCCTGCTCGACCCGCTCGGCGTACGGGCCACCGAGCCGTATCCCGGCCTGGTGCCCGCGCCGCGCGGCGCCGACACCGGCGACGGGACACCACCCCCGGTGATCCTGCCCACTCGCCTGGTGGTGCGTGAATCGACCGCGCCGCCCCGGGCACACTGAACGAACTCGCTCGTCACCGCACCACCCAGACAGGAGTAAGGCGCTGAACACCGACGCGACGCAGCAGGCCCCGGGCACCGGCTGGTGGACCGAGGCGGTCATCTACCAGGTCTACCCGCGCTCGTTCGCCGACTCCGACGGCGACGGGATCGGCGACCTGCCGGGCATCACGTCCCGGCTCGACCACCTCGCCGAGCTGGGAGTCGACGCGGTCTGGCTGTCCCCGTTCTACCCGTCCCCGCAGGCCGACGCCGGGTACGACGTGTCCGACTACCGCGACGTCGATCCGCTGTTCGGCACGCTCGCCGACGCCGACAAGCTGATCGCCGAGGCGAAGGCCCGCGGGCTGCGGGTGATCGTCGACCTGGTGCCCAACCACACGTCGTCCGCGCACCGCTGGTTCACCGCGGCCGTGGCGGCCGCGCCGGGCAGCCCGGAGCGGCAGCGGTACGTCATCCGCGACGGCAAGGGCCCGGACGGCGCCGAGCCGCCGAACGACTGGGTGAGCGTCTTCGGCGGGCCCGCCTGGACCCGGCTGCCCGACGGGCAGTGGTACCTGCACCTGTTCGACGCGGGCCAGCCCGACCTCAACTGGGACAACCCGGAGGTCCGCGCCGAGTTCCTGGACGTGCTGCGCTTCTGGCTGGACCGGGGCGTGGACGGCTTCCGGGTGGACGTGGCGCACGGCCTGATCAAGCAGGCCGACCTCGCCGACTGGCAGGAGCCGCAGGAGATCCTCTCCGGCAGCGAGGTGGACAAGCCCCGCCCGCCGATGTGGGACCAGGACGGCGTGCACGAGATCTACCGGGAGTGGCGCCGGGTGCTCGACTCGTACCCCGGTGAGCGGATCCTGGTCGCCGAGGCGTGGGTGGAGCCGGCCGAGCGGCTGGCCCGGTACGTGCGCCCGGACGAGATGCACCAGGCGTTCAACTTCGAGTACCTGCTGGCCGCGTGGAGCGCGCCGGCCCAGTACGCGGTGATCACCCGCTCGCTGGAGGCCACCGACGCGGTGGGCGCGCCGACCACCTGGGTGCTGTCCAACCACGACGTCGTTCGCCACGCCTCCCGGCTCGGGCTCGGCACCGCCGGCGGCCGGGCCAACGGCGTCGGCGTCGACGACCCGCAGCCGGACGCCGCGCTGGGCCTGCGCCGGGCCCGGGCGGCCAGCCTGCTGATGCTCGCGCTGCCCGGCTCCGCCTACCTCTACCAGGGCGAGGAACTGGGCCTGCCGGAGCACACCACGCTGCCCGACGAGGCCCGGCAGGACCCGACCTGGAAGCGCAGCGGCCACACCGAGCGCGGCCGGGACGGCTGCCGGGTGCCGATCCCGTGGGAGGCCGACGCCCCGTCGTACGGCTTCGGGCCGACCGACGCGAGCTGGCTGCCCCAGCCGCCGGTGTGGGCCGAGTACGCGCTGGACCGGCAGCGCGGCGTGCCCGGCTCGACGTACGAGCTGTACCGGACCGCGCTGCGGCTGCGCCGCGAGCACGCGCTGGCCCGGGGCCCGCTGCGGTTCCTGACCTCCGGCGACGAGGTGCTCACGTTCACCAACGGCGGCCTGACCGTGCTGACCAACTTCGGCGCCGACCCGGTGCCGCTGCCGGCCGGCGCCCAGGTGCTGGTGTCGAGCGCGCCGCTGGACGGCGACGCCGTGCCGACCGACGTGACGGTCTGGTTCCGGAGCTGACGCGGTGGCCCCGCCGGACGGTCACCGTCCGGCGGGGCCCTCGCTCTCCAACCGGCCGGCGCGCGCGTGCAGCAGGTCGTGCACCTGCGCGATGTCCCGGGGCGAGGTGCGGGCGGCCAGCCAGTACATGATCCCGGTCGGGATGAAGAAGAGCTGGAACGCGGCCAGCCCGACCGCGTAGTTCAGCGGCGGCGGGAAGGCCGCCCGCAGCGCGGCGAACGCCACCCCGACCAGCCCGTTGCCCGCCGCCCGGCCCACGCCGTTGACCAGGTTGCCCAGGCTGTAGACGGTGCCCCGGTGCTCGGGCGGGTTGACGTCGGCGATCAGGGCGAACCAGTTCGGCGAGTTCGCCGACGTCAGCGCCAGCGCCACCACGGCGGTGAGCAGGCTCAGCCCCACCGACGGCTCGGTGAACACGCTGGACAGCACGGCAGTCACCACCGCGCCGGAACCGGCGCCGTCGGGGACGTCGATGCGGATCGGCACGAAGAACAGGACCAGGTAGAACGGCAGCGCCGCGAGGATGCCGACGGCCGCGACCATGGCCCGGCCGCTGGGCGTACGCCGTTGCAGCGCGTCGCCCACCAGACCGCCCACGATGGACAGCACGCCGCCGAGCTGGAACAGCGTGGCGAAGACGCTGCCCACCACCACCGCCGTGGCGGGCGAGTAGCCCTGCGCCTCGGCCCGCTGGCTGAACAGCACCGGCAGCCAGACCAGCGAGCCGAACGCGGCCTGGGCGGTGAGCCCCTGGAGGATCAGCCAGCGGTTGGTCCGGCGGGCCAGGATCCGGGGCAGGTCGGCACGGCTGATCCGGTAGTCGTACTCGTTCCCGGCGTCGATCGCCCCGGCCAGCTCCGGTTCGCTCTGCCCGCGCCGGATGTCGTAGGTGAACAGGTACGCCACAGTGGCGGCCAGACCCACGCCGGTCAGCAGCAGGAACGGCCGTCGCCAGTCGGTCGCGCCGAGCACGCCGCCGAGCAGCGTCCCGGCCAGCGTGCCGACGCCCTGGGACAGGCCCCAGAAGCTCATCACCAGGCCCCGGCGGCGCGGTGAGATCAGGTCGGTGACCACCGAGAAACCGACCGACCCCACCGCGCCGAGCCCGACCGCGCCGACGAACTGCGCGATCAGGAACGTCGCGTACCCACCGGCGAGCGCGCTGCCGCCGGTGCCGGCCGCCCAGAGCAGCGTGCCGACCATGAGCAGCGGCTTGCGGTCGGTGCGGTCCCCGACGTACGCCCAGCCCACCGCCGCCACCGCGCTGACCAGGAAGCTGACGGCGGTGACCAGGCCGAGCATCCGCTGGGGTACGTCCAGCGCGGTGGAGATCGGCCCGTACAGCGGGGGCACCAGGCCGATCGCCACGTTGTCCAGCGAGGCGAGCACCACGAAGACCACGACGCTGTAGAACCGGTGTGCCGCGTTCCCGCGCCGGGAGATCCTGGTGCCCGTCATGCCGGGCAGCAAATCAGGTGCAGGTCACCTGCGCAGCACGACCCCCCGTACCGGCGTCATCCCCGCGCCTCGGCGTAGCGCTCGCGGATGGCGGGCACCGCGTCGCCGGTGTACTCCTCGGTGTCGCCGATCGACCAGGCGGGCGGGGTGTCGCCACCCAGCGCCACCCAGGCGGCCTGCCGGGCCGCGCCGTCGGCCACGTACTCCCCCGGCGGCGGCACCACCACCGGGCGGCCGAAGACCTGCGGCGCGATCCGGCGCACGGCCGCGGACCGGGCGCCGCCGCCGACCAGGATGATCCGGTCGGCGCGGGCGCCCTGCGCGATCAGCGCGTCCAGGCCGTCGGCCAGCCCGCAGAGCATGCCCTCGACGGCGGCCCGGGCCAGGTGCGCCGGGGTCGAGGTGCCGAGCGTGAGGCCGTGCAGGGTGCCGGTGGCGTGCGGCCGGTCCGGCGTCCGCTCCCCCTCCAGGTACGGCACCAGCACCAGCCCGTCCGCACCCGGCGGGGCGGACAGGGCCAGCTCGCCGAGCGTGTCGAGGTCGACGCCGAGCAGCGTCGCGGCGGCGTCCAGCACCCGGGCCGCGTTGAGCGTGCACACGAGCGGCAGGAACCGGCCGGTCGCGTCGGCGAATCCGGCCACCGCGCCACCGGCGTCGGCGGCCGGCGTGTCCGCCACCGCGAACACGGTGCCGGAGGTGCCGATCGAGACGACCACGTCGCCCGGACCGGCCCCGGCCCCGAGCGCCGCGGCGGCGTTGTCCCCGGTGCCCGGCCCGAGGAGCACCGGACCGGCGGCACCGGTTCCCGGGCTCCCGGCCGTACCGGACGCCGCGCCGCCGCCGAGCACCGCCGGGTCGAGGTGCCCGGCCGCCTCGGCCGGGCCGAGCACGACCGGCACCTTTGGGCGCCGGCCGAAGGCCCGCTCCAGCAGGTCCAGCCGGTACTCGCCGGTGCGCGGCGACCAGTAGCCGGTGCCGCTGGCGTCGCCCCGGTCGGTGCGCAGCGCGTCCAGGCCGGGAGCGCCCGCCAGCCGCCAGGTGAGCCAGTCGTGCGGCAGGCAGACCGCTGCCACCCGGTCGGCGTTGTCCGGCTCGTGCCGGGCCAGCCAGCGCAGCTTCGTCGCGGTGAAGCTGGCCACCGGCACCGCGCCGGTCGCCTCGGCCCAGAACCGGCGGCCGGTCTCCCCGCCGCCGGCCTCCTCGACCAGTTCCCGGGCCGCGTCGGCGGAACGGGTGTCGTTCCACAGCAGCGCCGGGCGGACCACCTCGCCTGAGGCGTCCAGGCAGACCATGCCGTGCTGCTGGCCGCCGACCGAGACGGCTGCCACGTCGGCCAGGCCACCGGCCTCGGCGACCGCCGCCCGCAGGGCCTCCCACCAGGCGTACGGGTCGACCTCGGTGCCGGGCGGGTGCGGCGCGCGGCCCTGCCGGACCAGCGCGCCGGTCTCCGCGTCCCGGACGACCACCTTGCAGGACTGGGTCGACGAGTCGACCCCCGCGACGAGCGGCATGGCGGCCCGCCTCAGCGCGCGCCGAGCACGTGCTCGACGGCGAGCTGGTTGAGCCGGACGAAGCCGAAGCCCTTCGCCCCGGCGGCCTCCGGGTCGAACTCCTCGAACGCGGTCCGGTCGGCCAGCAGCTCGCGGTAGCCCTCACCGGGGTTGAGCGTCGGGGTGGCGAGCTCGGCCACCCGGGCGGCGGCGAGCGCCTCGACCACCTCCGGGTCGGCGCGGAACGCCGCGGCCCGCTCCTTGAGCAGCAGGTACGTCCGCATGTTCGCCTCGGCGGAGGCCCACACGCCGGTCATGTCCTCGGTGCGGGACGGCTTGTAGTCGAAGTGGCGCGGGCCGTCGTAGGCCGGGCCGCCGTTCGGGCCGCCGTGCTCCAGCAGGTCGACCAGGGCGAACGCGTTGAGCAGGTCGCCGTGGCCGAAGACCAGGTCCTGGTCGTACTTGATGCCGCGCTGGCCGTTGAGGTCGATGTGGAACAGCTTGCCCTGCCAGAGCGCCTGGGCGATGCCGTGGGCGAAGTTCAGCCCGGCCATCTGCTCGTGCCCGACCTCCGGGTTGAGCCCGACCATCTCGGGGCGGGCCAGCGTGGAGATGAAGCCGAGCGCGTGCCCGACGGTGGGCAGCAGGATGTCGCCCCGGGGCTCGTTGGGCTTCGGCTCCAGCGCGAAGCGCAGGTCGTAGCCGTTGTCGACGACGTACTCGCAGAGCAGGTCGACCGCTTCGCGGTAGCGGTCCAGCGCGGCCTGGACGTCCTTGGCGACGTCGTACTCGGCGCCCTCCCGGCCGCCCCACATGACGAACGTCTTCGCGCCCATCTCGGCGGCGAGGTCGATGTTGCGCAGCACCTTGCGCAGCGCGTACCGGCGCACGTCACGGTCGTTGCTGGTGAAGCCGCCGTCCTTGAACACCGGGTGGTTGAACAGGTTGGTGGTGACCATCGGCACGACCAGGCCGGTCTCGTCGAGGGCCTTGCGGAAGCGGCTCAGCCGGGCGTCGCGGGTGGCCGCGTCCGCGCCGAACGGGACCAGGTCGTCGTCGTGGAAGGTGATGCCGTACGCGCCCAGCTCGGCGAGCCGGTGCACCGCCTCGACGGCGTCCAGCTCGGGGCGGGTGGCGTCGCCGAACGGGTCGCGGGCCGGCCAGCCCACCGTCCAGAGGCCGAAGGAGAACTTGTCCGCGGGGGTGGGGCGGGGTGCCATGGCAGACCTCCAGGTGGTGGTGTCGTCCGCGATTTGTTCAGCGGTTGAATTAAATGGCGGCGATGTGGCAGTGTCAAGAGGTGACAAGCACCAGCACCGCCGGGGCGGTCCGGCAGGGCAGCCTGCGCGAGTTGAACCTCGCGGTGGTGCTCCGGCGGATCGCCGCCGCCGAACGGCCGCCCTCGCGCGCCGGGATCGCCGCCGACACCGGCCTCACCCGGGCCACCGTCTCCGCCGTGGTGGACGACCTGATCGCCGGCCGGCTGGTCGTCGAGGCGGAGCCGGAACCGCGTACCGGGGCGGGCCGCCCGGCCCGGGGCCTCGTGCTCGCCTCCGACGGCCCGGCCGGGCTCGGCCTGGAGGTGAACGTCGACTACCTGGCGGCCTGCGTCGTCGACCTCACCGGCACGGTCCGGCACCACCTGGTCCGCCGCGCCGACCTGCGCCCGGTCTCCCCCGCCGACGCGCTCGCCCGGCTCGCCGCGCTGGCCGCCGAGGCGCGCGCCGCCGCCGTACGCGACGGGCTGACCCTGGCCGGCGCGGCGCTCGCCGTGCCCGGCCTGGTGGGCGACGGCGGCCTGGTCCGGCTCGCGCCGAACCTCGGCTGGCGGGACGTGGACGTGCCGGCGCTGCTCGCCGGTCATCCGCTGGCCGAGCCGGTCGACGGGGTGCCCCCGCTGGTGGTCGACAACGAGGCGAACCTGGCCGCACTCGGCGAGCTGTACGCCGGCCCGGGCGGCGCGCGCAGCTTCCTGCACGTCACCGGCGAGATCGGCATCGGCGCCGGGATCGTGCTCGACGGCGCGCTCTACCGGGGCGCACGCGGCTGGAGCGGAGAGATCGGTCACTTCCCGGTGCAGCCGCAGGGCCGGCCGTGCCGCTGCGGCGGCCAGGGCTGCCTGGAGCGGTACGCGGGCCAGGAGGCGATCCTCGCCGCCGCCGGGCTGCCCGGCGCGGAACTTCCGGCGGACACCGCCGCCACCCGGCTCGCCGACCTGGCCGAAGCCGGTGACCCGGCCACGCTGACCGCCCTGACCGACGCCGGCACCGCCCTCGGGATCGCCGTCGCGGGCGTGGTGAACCTGCTGGATCTGGACACCGTGGTGCTCGGGGGCGGATACGCCCGGCTCGCGCCCTGGCTGCGGCCGACGGTGGAGGCGGAGGTCTCCCGGCGGGTGCTCACCGCCGGCTGGGCGCCGGTCACGGTGCGTCCGGCAGTGCTCGGGGCGCAGTCCGCGGCGGTCGGCGGCGCCGGCTCGGTGGTCCGCCGGATCGTCGACCGGCCGGTGGGCTGGCTGGCCCGGACCACCTGATCCGGGATGATCCTGGACGGGCATTCCGTGCCTGCGCTCGGTACGCTTGCCGCCAGGCAACATGTCGCCGAGTGAGGGGTGCACCGACAGCATGCGCAGGGGTCGACCGACCGAAGCGCCCGGCCACCGGAGGTGACCGCCGCGCGCCGGGGCGGTGTCGCGGGGCCGGTCAGCGGCGGTGGACACGCCTCGCGGAGACGGCCCCGGCGGGTTGCCGAGGCCGCGCTGCCGGCTGACGACCACCTGGCCCGGGAGCTGCTGGACGGGCTCGCCGAGGCGGTCGTGACCGTCGACCACGGCGGGGTGGTGACGCTCGTCAACGCGATGGCCGCCGACCTGCTCCCCGAGGTGACGCCCGGCGTCGACCTGAGCGCGTGCCGGGTGCCGGCGCTGGCCGACGCGGCCGCCGCCGGGTCGGACGCGTTCGAGACCGACCACCACGGCCGGCGGCTGCGCGGCGTGCGGCGTCCCCTGGCCGACGACCGCAGCGCCTGGTACGTCCGGGACGTCACCGAGGAACACGCGCGCACCGACGCGCTGCTCGCCGAACGGTCGCGCACCGCGTTCCTCGCCGAGGCGGGCAGCCGGCTCGGGCTGTCCCTGCACCGCGAGCAGACGCTGCGTACCGCCGTGACGCTGCCGGTGCCCTACCTGGCCGACGCGGCAGTCGTGGTGCACCGCCCGCCGCCACCCGCCGAGGACCAGCCGCACTGGATCCGGTACGCCACCGGCGACCCCGGCCCGGTCACCGGCCTGGCCGGCTGGCCCACCGTGGAGTCGGTGCCCGGCCTGGTCGAGGCGCTCGACGGCGACCTCACCGAACCGAGCCCCTGGCTGGACGCCGAGCTGGCCGACCTGGCCGAGGTGCTGCCCGCCGGATTCGGCCGCCCGGGCACCGTGCTGATCAGCCCGATGCCCAGCGCCGGTGGTCCGGCCGGCGCGCTGGTGCTGGCCCGCCGCCGGGAGCGGCCCGGTTTCGACAGCCGGGAGATCGGCCTGGCCCGGGAGTTCGCCGGCCGGGCCGGCGCCGCGCTGGCCGCGGCCGAGCTGTACGGCGAGCAGGCGCACCTGGCCCGGGTGCTCCAGAACAGCCTGCTCCCGCCGGCGCTGCCCCGCCTGCCCGGGATGACGCTCGCCGGCGGTTACCGCGCCGCCGGGGACAGCCTGCGCATCGGCGGCGACTTCTACGACCTGTTCCCCACCGGCGACGGCGGCCTGTTCGCGCTCGGCGACGTCTGCGGCAAGGGCGTCGGCGCGGCCGTGCTGACCGGCCGGGTCCGCCAGTCGCTGCAGACCCTGCGCCTGGTCGAGCAACGCCCCCGGGAGCTGCTGGAACTGCTCAACCGGGCGCTGCTGGACGCTCCCGACGCGGCCCGCCGGGCCCAGTTCACCACGCTCCTGCTCGGTGCGCTGCGCCGCGAGCCGGACGGCGGGCTGCTGATCCGGGTGGCAGGTGGCGGGCACCCGTCGCCGCTCGTCGTCCGCGCCGGCGGCGGCGTCGAGACGGTCCGGGTGGGCGGCATGCCGGTGGGCGCGCTCACCGACGCCCGGTTCGCCGACAGCGAGGTACGGCTGGCGCCGGGTGACCTGCTGCTGGCGTACACCGACGGGGTGACCGAGGCCCGGGGCGGCCCGACCGAGCCGGCCATGTTCGGCGACGCCCGGTTGCGTCAGGCGCTCGCCACCGGCGCCGGGCTTCCACCCGCCGCGCTCGTCGACCGGGTGCTCCAGCTCGTCGACGAATGGCTGGACGGGCAGCCCCACGACGACATCGCCATGCTCGCCGTGGCGGCCGGGTGACGCCGCCGCCTCACCGCCCCACCCCCGCGGCCGGGCGCCGGATCGGGCCGGAGACGCTCGCCGCGTACCTCGACCGCCTGGACGCCGCCGACGGGGCCGGCGCGGTCGCGCTGGCGCGCGGCCTGCTGGCCGACGGCTTCTCGGTCGCGGACGTCCTGGTCGACCTGGTCGCGTCGGCGCAGCGGGAGGTCGGCCGGCGCTGGCTCACCGGCTCGTGGAGCGTCGCCCAGGAGCACGCCGCCACCCACGTCAGCGAGCAGGTGGTGGACGCGCTGGGCGCGACGGCCGGCCCGCCGCGGCGCGGCCACGTGGTGATGGCCTGCGTGGAGGGCGAGTGGCACGCGCTGGCCGCCCGCATCGTCACCGAGGTGGTCCGGGCGGCGGGCTGGCGGGTCACGTTCCTCGGCGCCAGCGTGCCGGCCCGGCATCTGGTCTCCTACCTGCATCAGACCGGCCCGGACGCGGTGCTGCTGAGCTGCGTGCAGCCGAACCGGCTGGTCCGGGCGGCGCGGATGGTGGAGGCCAGCCGCGCGGCCGGGGTGCCGGTCCTGGCCGGTGGTCCCGGCTTCGGCCCGGACGGCCGGTGGGCCACCGCGATCGGCGCGGCGGGCTGGGGCGCCAGCGCCCGGGACGCGGTGGCGCTGCTGGAACGGCCGCTGTCGGCCGCGCACACCGGAGCGCCGCCGCCCCCGCCCGACGACTCGTACGTGGCGGTGCTGCACCGGCGGCGTGAGCTGGTCGGGCTCGCGCTCGCCACTGTGGACCCGCCCGAGGAGCACGCCGAGGATGTCGCCGCCGGAATCGCGCACCTGGTGGACGCACTGATCGCGGCCGTGCGGGTGGACGACGACCGGCTGCTGCGCGACTTCGTCGGGTGGCAGGAGGAGGCGCTGACGTCCCGGGGCGGCCGGGCGCTGCTGGACGAGGTGCTCGGCACGCTGGAGCGGGCGCTCACCGAGCATCCCCGGGTGGTGGCCCGGTTGCGGGCCGCCCGCGAAGGCGCGCCGGACGATCCCGGCCGGGCCGGCTGAGTCAGGCGGTGCGGGCCACCGGAGGCTCGCCGGCCGGCCCGACCGGGTCGCCGATCCGTTCCCCGGAGGGCTGCAGCATCGGCCAGCCCTCCGCCACGGTGGCCTCGCCGCGCCGGCCCACCTCGTCGAACTCGCGCATGCCGCGTACCAGCGCGGCCCGGCCCTCCGGGCTCATCCCGGCCAGGATCCGCTCCAGCCGGCGCCGCCGGTCGGCACGCAGCTCGGCGAGGAGCCGTAGGGCGGCGGGCGTGAGGTGCAGCGAGATCTCCCGCCGGTCGTAGCGGCCCGGCTCGCGCTCCAGCATCCCGGCCGCGACCAGCCGGTCGCACAGCCGGCTGGCGGAGGAGAGCAACATGTCGGTGAGCGTGGCGAGACGGCGGAGGTTGATGCCGTCATACTGCTCGACGACCATGATCGCGCGTAGCTGGGCACTCGACAGCCGGCTGGTGGTGCGCTCCCGGGCGGCCTCCCAGACGGCGAGCAAGGTGCCGGCCGCCTCGTCCAGGGCGGCGGACGTACTCGTTTCAGGTCCCCGGGGACCGCGCTCTTCGGTCATGGTGGGCCCGAGACTACTCCCCGGATCTGCCCGGCGACCTGTGCAAAGGAGCAAAGATGAGCGGAGCGGAGGGCCACGCGCGCCGGGTCCTGACCGAGGCGCCGACGGATCTCATCGTGGATCGGCTCGCCGCCGAGCTGGCGCGCACGTACGGCGTCACCCGCACCGAGCTCTACCAGGTCGACTACCGGCTCGCCGAGCTGCTGCCGCTGGGTGACGGCGCGGCGGTCACCGGCCCCGGCCACCCGGCCTGGCGCGCCTTCGACCACCAGGAGCCGGTGATCGCCGACGGCGTCGGCTGGTTCCCGGTGGGCATGCGCGGCGAACGCCGGGGCGTGCTCGAGGTCTCGCCGGTGCCCGCCGACCCGCACGCCCGCCGGGAGCTGGACACCATCGCCACGGTGCTCGGGCACGAGCTGAGCGCGGTCATGGCGACCACCGACATCTACCGGACGGCGCGGCGCAGCCGACGGCTCACGCTGGCCGCCGAGATGCAGTGGGAGCTGCTGCCCGGGCGCAGCCGGATCCGCCCGTCGTTCAGCCTGGCCGGGCAGCTGGAGCCGGCGTACGCGGTGCGCGGGGACAGTTTCGACTGGTCCGACGACGGCCACCGGCTCTGGCTGGCGGTGCTGAACGGCTACGGCGAGGGGGTGGCCGCGGCGCTGCTCGCCTCGCTGGCCACGTACGCGCTGCGCAACGCGCGCCGGGCCGGGCTCGACCTGGCCGACCAGGCCGCGCTGGCCGACCAGGCGATCTACGCCCAGCACCGGGGCGAACAGCACGTCTCCGTGCTCCTGATCGAGCTGGACCTGGCCACCGGCGAGCTGACCGTGGTCGACGCCGGTTCGCCGCGGTTGCTGCGGCTGCGGGCCGGCGAGGTGACCGAGCAGGAGCTGGACAAGCAGTTCCCGCTCGGCATGTTCGAGGGCACCGACTACCGCCCGCAGCGGTTCCGTCTGGAGCGCGAGGACCGGCTCTTCGTGGTCAGCGACGGCGTGATCGAGGCCACCACCGAGCAGGTGCGCTACGGCGAGGTGGCGCTGGACCGGTTCCTGCGCCGGACCGGGCCGATGGAGCCGCTGGACGCGGTCCGGTCGCTGATCGGCGACCTGCGGGCCTTCGTCTCCGGTGACCTGGTGGACGACGCGGTGGTGGTCTGCCTGGACTGGCTGGGGCCGCAGCCCTGACCCGCCCCTCTCAGTACGCGCCGCGGCTGTTGACCACCGCGCCGAACGTCTTCCAGAGGATGGTCAGGTCGGCGGCCAGCGACCAGTTCTCCACGTAGTAGAGGTCCAGCCGGATGCCGTCCTCCCAGCTCAGGTCCGACCGGCCGCTGACCTGCCAGAGGCCGGTCATGCCGGGCTTGACCAGCAGCCGGCGTGCCACGTCGCCGTCGTACCGGGCCACCTCGGACGGCAGCGGCGGGCGCGGGCCGACCAGGCTCATCTGGCCGAGCAGCACGTTGACGAGCTGGGGCAGCTCGTCCAGCGACCACTTGCGCAGCAGCCGGCCGACCCGGGTGACGCGCGGGTCGTCGCGCATCTTGAACATCAGGCCGTCGGTCTCGTTGCGCGCGGCCAGCTCGGCGAGCAGGGCGTCGGCGTTGACCACCATGGTGCGGAACTTGAAGACGCCGAACTCCTCGCCGCCCTGGCCGACCCGGGTCTGCCGGAACAGCACCGGACCGCGGCTGTCGATCTTTATGGCGAGCGCGATCACGATCAGCAGCGGCGCCAGCACGAGCAGGGCGATCGACGAGATCGACCGGTCGACGAAGCCCTTGACCAGCTTGCGGGCGCCGCGGAACTCGGGCGCCTCGACGTGGATCAGCGGCAGGCCGGCGACCGGACGGGTGTGGATGCGGGGACCGGCCACGTCGGTCAGCGCCGGTGCCACCACCAGGTCGACGCCGGTACCCTCCAGCTGCCAGCCGAGGCGGCGCAACCGGGTCGCGGTCAGCTCGCCCGAGGCGGTGACCGCCACCGTGTCGGCGCCGATCGCGGTGGCGGCCTCCGGGATGCCCCGGAAGCTGCCGACCACCGGCACGTCGCCCAGCCGCTGCGGCACCGGGGCGAGCAGCGCGTCCGGGATGCACGCGCCGACCACCTGGTAGCCGGCGTACGGCTCCCGGCGCAGCGTGTGCACCAGCTCCAGCACGTGCGCGGTGTCGCCCACCACGAGCACCTTGCGGGACCAGCCGGCGCCCCGGTCGCGGGCCCGGTGCAGCCGCTTGCGGGCCGCGAACCGCGCCACCTCCAGCCCGATCGTGCCGACGGCGAAGGAGATGGCCAGGAAGCCCCGGGAGACGCCGACGTCGGCGATGTACCCGGCGATGGCGATGCCGCCGGCGAGCCGCATGCTGGCCGCGCTGACCCGGCGGTACTCGTCGGCGCCGTAGCCGAGCACCTGGTCGTCGTAGCACCGCATCGCCTTGAGCGAGACGAGCCAGACCAGCAGCAGCACCGGGGCGACCACCACGTACGGGATCTCGGAACCGGTCGGCTCCTCGTCGCCGAACCGGGCCAGGTAACCGACCAGGATGGCCACCGCGAGCACGGCGGTGTCCAGCACCACCAGGACCCGGATGTAGGCCCGCTCCGCTGCTCGCGTCGTCTTGCCCGGGCGTTCACCACCGGGTCGCGACGACGTGGCAGGAGTCAACAGCGTCGCCGAGGTCACCGGCCCTCCCCACTTCGCTCAGGACCGCCCCGTCCCCGCCCGGCTCCGGTGTGGAGCCCGCGGTCGAGGCACCCGGTCATCATGCCTGGACAATTATGGTTACCGATTGATTCGGACGCATTACCGTCAGTTCTCATCCCGCGCCTTGACCCGGGAAGCCTTCCGCCGTACCGGATTTCCGGTACGGCGGAAGACTAGCGCTGAGCTTCAGGTCAGCGGGGGGCGGGCGGCCGGAGCGCGATCGCCCGGAGGAAGATCTCGCCGATCTTGCTGGGGTCGGTGGTGACGAAGGCGCCGCCGCCGGTGACCTTGGTGATCGACTCCAGCTCGGCCCGGTTCACCTCGGTGCCGATGCCGATGATGACGACCTGGACCGGCTGCTCGTCGTCCTTCAGCTTCTTCAGCTGGTCCAGCAGCTCCTTCTGCGAGATGCCGTTGTCGTCCTCGTTCTTGCCGTCGGTGAACAACACGATCGAGTTGACCTTGCCCGGCTCCCAGTCCTGCTGCACCTTCTTGTACGCCGCGAGCATGGTGTCGTACAGGCCGGTGTCGCCGCTTGAGGGCTTGATCGAGGCGAGGCCGCGCTGCAGCGCCCCCCGATTGCTCGACAACGGCTTTATTCCGACCAGCTCGCTCCAGTCCTGCGAGCCCTGGAGGTTGGTGGAGAACGTCCAGAGGCCGATCGACCAGGAGTCGTCGAACAGTCCGAGGCCCTGGCTCGCGGCGGCGACGGTGACCTGCTCCCGGCTGGCGCCGTTGGCGGTCGCGACCGGCTTCTTCATCGAGCCGGAGACGTCGATGACACAGAGCATCCGGCCCGACTGCGTGGCCACCGACCAGGTCGTGGTCGCGGTCGAGATGGCACCGGGGTCGAGGTCGGCCGCGCCGCCCTGACCCGACGGCGGCACCTGGCTCGCGCCGCCGTTGGCCGGGCTCGGCGCGCCGGTCGGGGCCTGGAAACCCCGCCCCCAGTTGCCGTCCGGCGCGCGCAGCGCCTGCGCGGCGAGCCGGTCCTTGAAGGCCGGCGTACGCAGCACCTCGAAGAGCACCTTGGCGGCGGACGCCTTGGCCGGCTCGATGCCGGGCAGCACCGCGAACGGGTAGTCCAGCGGGATCGGCGCCGGCTCCAGGTAGAGCGCGGCGAGCCGGATCGGCGGCTTGGTGCTGTTGTAGGCGATCACGTCCTCCTCGGACAGCGCCGCTGCCCCCAGCCCGTTGGCGATCGCCGTCGGGTCCGACGAGCGCGGGAACCGCGCGAGGAGGTCCTGCCGCAGCGAGGAACGGTTGGTCGCCAGCGCACGCAGCGCACCGACCATCGCCTCCTGTGCCTTCGGCGAGCCGGAGTCGCCGGTGGAGCTGGCCGCGGCGGTCAGCGACAGCAGGCCGGACAGGCCGGCCGCGTCCTGGGTCGGCTCGACGATCCCGGCCCGCAGCGGCTTGCTGGCGGTGACCTGGGTCAGCAGGTCGGACCAGCGCAGCTTCTTGTCCGGCCACCCGATGCGCGAGGCCACCGGCTCGGGCAGCGCCACCACGACCGGGCTGCGCGCGATCGAGGCACCGTTCGTCGGCGCGAACGCGCTGGCCCCGCCGCTCTTGAGCCGGACCAGCCAGGTCGACGAGTCCGGCACCCAGACGTCGGGGGTGACGGCGGTGCCGCTGGCCTGCCCGACGCCGGCGAGCGTGGCGCCGTGCTTGCTCGCCACCGCGGCGGCCACCTCGACCGACTCGGACGAGGAGACGTTCACCGCGATGCACGTTCCGCTCACCGCCGCGCCGTCGGAGACCCACTGGTCGGCGGCGGCGCGCACCGCGGGGGCGATCTCCGGGGCGGTCGCCACCGACAGCTCGAGCCGACCCGAACAGTTCGGGCCGGCCAGCTGCTGGTAGCCGAACCAGGAGCCGGCTACGACGGCGACCAGGGCGGCCGCCACGGCGGCGGCACCTGCTCCGCGGAGGTGAGAACGCATGCGATGGCGGCCAGACACGGTGACCATCTTGCGTACCTCGTGGGGTTACCACCACAACCGTTCGGACGAAAGTTACGCAGCAGAAACAGTTGATCACCTAACCCATACGCTAAGTTACCGGTCAGTCATTTATGGTGATGTCAATCCACTTCGGACTATCATCCGGTCACCGTTCGGTCACGGCAGGACGCACGCCGGGCTCGCCACCGGCACCGGCTCCCCCACCGGCTCGGGCACCCCGCCGTCCGGATCGACCCGGAAGATCCTGATCATGTCAGCCCGCTCGTCCGCCACGTACAGGTGCGCACCGGCGAAGGCGAAGTGCCGGGGCCACTCGCCGCCGGTGTCGACCTCGGCCACCAGCTCCGGCGCGGCCCCGTCCAGCGCGAAGACAGCGATCGTGCCCACCCCGCGGTTGCCCACGTAGAGGAAACGCCCCCCGGGCCCGACGGCCACCTCGGAGGGCTGGACGTGCCCGGTCCGGCCGCTGGCGTCGACACGCGTCGACTGCCGCGGCCCGTCCGGCGTCAGCTCGTACGCGGTGACCGTGGCGTCCAGCTCACCGACCAGCCAGCAGCGCCGCCCGTCCGGATGCCGGGCCAGGTGCCGGGGTCCGGTTCCGGGCGCCGTCCGCAGCCGCGGCTCCCGCTCGGCCAGCCGGCCGGTGGACGCGTCGACGTCGTACCGGTAGACGGAGTCGGTGCCCAGGTCGACAGCGAGCAGCCCGCCCCCGGCCGGGTCGGGCGAGACCATGTGGCAGTGCGCGTGCTCCTGCCGCTGCGGGTCCGCGCCGTGGCCGGAGTGCCGGACAAGGTCGGTGCGCTCCCCCGGCACGCCGTCGGCGCCCAGGCCGAACACCGCCACGCTGCCGCCGCCGTAGTTCGCCACGAACAGGTGCCGCCCGTCCGGGGCGACCGCCACGTGGCACGGCTCCGCGCCACCGGTCTCGCGGACGCCCAGCGGCGTGAGGTCGCCGTCCGGGGCCACCCGGAACGCGCTCACCAGCCCGTCGGGCAGCTCGTTGCACCCGTACAGCACCGGCAGCGCCGGGTGCCGCACCAGGAACGACGGCGACGGGGTCACCGCCACGACGCCCAGCGGGGTCAGCTCCCCGGTCGCCCGGTCCCGCCGGGCCGCCACGACGCCCTCGGCCCGCCCGCCCGTCTCCGCCGTGTAGCCGCCGATGTGGACGATCTCGTCCTGCCCGGTCACCGCTCCCACCTCTCGTCGGTCCTGCCTGCGATCCAACCAGAGGCTTCCCGGTGGCGCGCCCGGTCAGTCCCGCCGGGCCCGACGGATCGGGCGCGGGGTGCTCAGCCCACCGGCACCGGCTCGCCGCGCTGCCGCGCCACGTGCTCGACCAGCGAGATCAGCACCAGCTTGCCGGACTGCCGCTCCCGGGCGTCGCAGAGCACGAGCGGGACGTCCGGATCCAGGTCCAGGGCGTCGCGGACCGCCTCCAGGCCGAACCGGCGGGAGCCCTCGAAGCAGTTGACGCCCACCACGAACGGGATGCCCCGCTGCTCGAAGTAGTCGATCGAGGGGAAGCAGTCGGCCAGCCGCCGGGTGTCGGCGAGCACCACCGCGCCGAGCGCGCCGAACGCCAGCTCGTCCCAGAGGAACCAGAACCGGTCCTGGCCCGGGGTGCCGAACAGGTAGACCTGGAGGTCGTCGTTGATGGTGATCCGGCCGAAGTCCATCGCCACCGTCGTCGTCGACTTCTGCTCGACCCCGGAGACGTCGTCGGTGCCGAGCCCGGCCCCGGTCAGGACCTCCTCGGTCTGCAACGGCCGGACCTCGCTCAACGCGCTGACCAGCGTCGTCTTTCCGGCGCCGAAGCCACCGGCGATGAGGATCTTCAGAGCCAGCGGCACCCGGGGCGCCCCCGGCTCCCGGTCATAACGCACGGAGTCCACTGACCACCGCCTTGAGGATGTTGTCGTCGGGCAGGTACGCGGTGGCCGGTGGCCGGTGCACCGCGACGAGCTCATGGGCGAGAAGGTCGCCGAGCAGCACCCGGACCACGCCCACGGCGAGGTCCAGGTCGGCGGCGAGGTCGGCCACGGCCTTTGGCCGCCGGGCCAGCTCGATCAGGCGGCGGTGCTCCGGCTGGAGCCCGGGCGTACCGGCCGGGTCCGCGCCGGGGGCGGCGAGCACGAACGCCAGCAGGTCGAAGCCGTTGACGGGTGGGCGTACCCGGCCGCCGGTGAGCGTGTACGGGCGCACCACCGGGCCGGCGTCGGCGTCCAGCCACTCGTGCTGCGGCCCCGGCGACTCAGCGCGCATCGGTCCGCTCCCCCGCCACCCGGCTCGGCGCGGCCAGGTTCTCCCCGACCCGGATGACGAGCATCGCCATCTCGTACGCCACCAGGCCGATGTCGGCGTCGGCGTCGCTGGCCACCGCCAGGCAGGCGCCCTGCCCGGCGGCGGTCACGAACAGGTAGGCCGACTCCATCTCCACCACCGTCTGGCGGACCGCGCCGCCGCCCAGGTGCCGGGTGGCGCCCTTGGCCAGCCCGGAGAAGCCGGACGCCAGCGCGCAGAGGTGTTCCGCGTCGGTCCGGTCCTGGTCGGTGGAGGCGCCGAGCAGGAGCCCGTCCGCCGAGAGCACCACCGCCTGGCGGGCGGCGGGAACACGCTCCACCAGGTCGTCGAGCAGCCAGTCGAGATCGGCGTTCTGCCGCGTCGTGTGCACCACTAGGCGTCCCTCTCAGTCGCGGTTCGTTGGTCCGGCGCCGGCGGGGCGGGCTCCACGGCCGGCCCCGCGGTGGTGGACGGCGTACCGGTGTCGCGCGGTTCGGTGGCGGGGGTGGCCGGGCCGGTTCCGGCGGCGCGGGAGCCGTCCCGGCGTCCGCGCGCGGTGCCGGCCTGCAACGCGGACATGGCCCGGCGGGCCTCCTCCGGGGTGCGGTGGGCCGGGGTGTCGGCGACCGTCGCGCGCGGACGCGCGGTCGCGCCGCGGCGGCGGATCCGGCGGGGCAGGCCGTCGTCGTCGGCGGGTGGTTCCACAGTCGAGGCGCGCGCCGACTGCAACGGGACGACTGTGTTCTCCGACCGGTCCCGGCCCGGCCGGGTCGGCCGCCCCGGCCGGGGCACGGTGGTCAGCCGGGTCACCTTGGCCAGGCGCCGGCGTTCCGGCCCGGCGGAGGCGTCCGCGCCCACCGGCGGCTCGTCGGTGATCAGTTCCGACGGTACGAACACCGAGGCGACGATCCCCGCCGGGCGGGACGGCCGCAGCTCCACCCGTACGCCGTGCCGGGCGGCCAGGCGCGCCACCACGAACAGTCCCAGCCGGGCGCTGCCGGCCGGGTCGAACTCCGGCGGCTCGGCCAGCTTGCGGTTGGCCTCGGCCAGGGCCGGCGCGGACATGCCCAGCCCTCGGTCGGTGATCTCGATGGTGTAGCCGCCCGGGACGCTCCGGCCGGTGACGTCCACCCGCGTGCCGGGCGGGGAGAACGCGGTCGCGTTCTCGATCAGCTCGGCGAGCAGGTGGATCACGTCGCCGACGGCCCGGCCCAGCACCCCGGCGGATGCCACCTCGCCCACGTCGACCCGGTCGTACGCCTCGACCTCGGAGATCGCGCCGCGCATCACGTCGACAGCGGCGACCGGGCGCCGCCAGCCGCGTCCGGGCGCGGCACCGGCGAGGATGACCAGGTCCTCGGCGTGCCGCCGCAGCCGCGTCGCCAGGTGGTCGACCTGGAACAGTCCGGCAAGCTCGTCCGGGTCCTCGGTACGCCGTTCCAGCCGGTCCAGCAGCGCCAGCTGCCGGTGCACCAGTCCCTGGCTGCGGCGGGCGAGGTTGAGGATCACCTCGTTGAAGCCCCGGCGCAGCGTCACCTCGTCCACGGCGGCGCGGACCGCGGTCCGGCGCACCTCGTTGAAGGCGCGCGCCACCTGGCCGATCTCGTCGCCGCCGTGGTCCAGCTCGGGCGCCTCCCGGGCCACGTCGACCTCCTCGCCCCGGCGCAGCCGCGCGACCACGTCGGGCAGCCGGCGTTCGGCCACCTCGGTCGCGGCGGCGCGTACGCCGGTCAGCCGCTGCGCCAGCGACCGGCCGACCCGCAGCGCCACCAGCACGCACACCACGATCGCGATCAGGCCCAGCACACCGGCGGCGGCGAGCTGGACGAGGATCCGGGTGGCCATCGGCACCGACCGCTCGGCCAGGGCGTCGGCGCCGCGCAGCTCGAAGTCGCGCAGGCTCTGCCACACCTCGGCGTGACCGGTGTCCCACGCCCGCATGTCGAACCGGGCGGGCAGCGCGGGCGAGCGGATCAGGCCGTCCTGGAGCGCGCGCAGCCGGAGGAACCCGGCGCCCTCGGTCATCCGCTGGTACGCGGTCCGCTCCCCGGGCGGCAGGTCGGCGACCGCGATCTCGGCGAGGAAGCGCTGGTTCTCGATTGTGCGTACGAGTTGCTCGTGCTCGCCCTCGGCGTACCGGCCCGCGGTGACGGCGCCGGCCAGCAGCGCGTCGGCCTGGCCGAGCAACTCCCGGGAGCGGCCCAACGCGGTCAGCGCCGTGGCCTCCCGGTTGAGCTGCGCGTCGGGCAGCGCGGCCATGGCGCCGAACGCCTGGAACGCCGAGCCGATCATCCCGCTGTAGAGGCCGACGGCACCGGCCCGGTCGACCTTCCGGTCGTCGATGAACACCCGCCCGGCGGGCAGCGCGTCGAGCGCCGAGACCAGTTGGTCGAGCCGGTTGTCGAGCTGGGCGTCGGCGACGTCACGCAGGTCCCCGCCGTCGACCTTGCGGCGCAGCTCGACGATCGCGTCGTCGGTGCGTACCCGCTGCTCGGTCAGCTCCGGGAGGGCACGGGCACCGGCGAGCTGGACCACCGACAGCCGCCGCTCCCGTTGCAACTCCGCCACCACGGCCTCGCCCGGACGGCCCAGGTCGTAGAGGAGGGTACGCGCGGAGAGCAGGTCGAGCGCGGGCCCGAAGGTGAGCGTGGTGGCGAAGATCCACAACGCCAGCAGCCCGGTCACCGGGCCGATGACCAGCGCGGTCAGCTTGGCGCGGATCGGCCAGTCACGGGTGTTCAATCAGACCTCGCCCGGGAAGGTGTCGCTCGGTGGCGCCGGCAGCGGCCGCCGTTTCGCCGGCCACGACGCCGGGCCCCGGCCCGGACGCCTTGGGCAGGATACGTAATCCGGGGCGGATGCACTACCGGCCGTCTCGGCTCTCACTACGGTCCGAGACGGGCACGACGGGCTCAGTCGGACACCGCTGCGGCACCGGACGGCGGTCGCGGCAGCGCGCCTTTTTCCCGGCCGGGGCGGAAAGTGCCGCACAACGGGATTGGCGATCACCCGCACGAGGGAATACCAGCGTGCGAAGGAGGAGC
Source organism: Micromonospora sp. BL1 (assembly GCF_003667485.1). Taxonomy (NCBI): domain Bacteria; kingdom Bacillati; phylum Actinomycetota; class Actinomycetes; order Micromonosporales; family Micromonosporaceae; genus Micromonospora; species Micromonospora sp. BL1. The sequence continues at coordinate 1,372 of NZ_RCVK01000171.1, read as the reverse complement.
CATGTCGTCCACCCAGGTAGTCGTCATAGTCATCGTCGTCGCCGTCATCGCCGCGCTCGTCGCGGTAGCCGTGGTCGCCAGCCGCCGCCGGGCGCTGCGGGAACGTTTCGGCCCCGAGTACGACCGGGCCGTCGCCGAGCAGGACAGCCGCAGCGCCGCCGAGCGTGAGCTGCGGGAACGCGAGCGCCGGCACGCCGAGCTGGAGCTGACCCCGCTGAGCCCGGAGTCCCGGGCCCGCTACGCCGCCGCCTGGGAGGAACTCCAGGTGCGCTTCGTCGACTCCCCCGCGGAGACCGTCGGCGAGGCCGACGAGCTGGTCAGCAGCCTGATCGCCGAGCGCGGATACCCCACCGGGGACTTCTCGGACCAGATCGCCCACCTCTCCGTCGAGCACGCCCGCACGCTCACCCACTACCGCGACGCCCACGAGATCCGGCAGCGCAACGAGCGCGGTGAGGCCGGCACCGAGGACCTCCGGCAGGCGCTCGTGCACTACCGGGCCCTCTTCGCCGACCTGCTCGGCGAGGACCCGGTGCACACCTCCACGCAGCAGCCGGAGCAGCGCCACCCCGACCACGACCACGACCACGACGTCCCGAGCCGCTGAGGAGGCCGCCGCCATGCGCCAGGAGGAACAGCAGGTCACGCAGGACCACCCCGAGGCCGTCCGGTCCGCACCGGTACCGGTGCCGCAGCCGGGCGAGCACACCGACGCCGACCGGCGCGACGCCGACCGGGCCGACGTGCCCGAGGACGCGCTGGACGACCGGGGCACCTTCGACGACCCGGCGGTCGCCGACCAGCGGCGTGACGCCGAGGTCGACGAGACCCGCGCCTACGACGCCGGGGAGCTGCGCGACGCGGCCGACCGGACCGACGACGACGGGCGGCCCCCGTTCCACGAGCCGGCGCCGCTGCCGACGGCGTTCGGCGCGGCCACGGTGGGCGACGCGGTCGCCGCCTCGGCCCTGGCGAGCGGCCGCCCGCAGGACGAGCGCGACGCGCGCGGCGAGGACACCGCTGCGCCGGGCGACGGCGCGCCGGGACGCACCGACCCGCTGGACGACGAGCGGGCCGACCCGACCGCCGGGGACCGCCTGCACGACCGGGACCGCTGGGACGCCGAGCACTCCGGCACCACCGACCAGGACGTCGACGGCGACGGCCGGGACGACCGCACGGTGGACACCGACGACCGCATCGACGGCGTCGTCCGGGACGACGCGGCGGCCGACGGCGCGGTCGGGTACGGCAGCGCCGAGCCCGGCCTGGTCGACCCGGACGCCGAGCCCGTCCCCGCCACCGACGACGCCGACCGGCGGCACGGGGTGGACACGGCCACCGCCGGCGCGGCGGCGGCCGTGTCCACCCC